>CADCUY010000068.1 GCA_902806005.1 uncultured Quadrisphaera sp.
GTGTAGAGGTAGACCGAGCCGTCTACCGGGTCGACGAAGCGGTGCAGCCCCTCGCCGCTGCGCATGTAGGCGCCGTCGGCGACCACCCGCAGCTCGTTGTCGGCGGCGAGCCCCTCGACGGCGATGCGGTTGCCGTCGAAGGCCGCGGCGACGTCGACCGGCTGCCCGTTCAGGACGACCTCGGAGACGGCGGGCGCCGTCAGGTCGAGGTAGGTGGCGGCGCCGACCTCGGCGCTGGTGAAGCGGACGACGGTCGTCGTGCGGAAGGTCCCCTCCCCGGGCGCGCCCTGCCCGTCGGTGAGGTCGAGCTCGACGTCGTACGACTGCACGGTCAGCAGCGCGGCCCGCGCGGCCGCCTCGTCGCGGTGCAGGTTGTTCTGGCTCACGGAGCGTCGGACCCTTCGTCGCGTGCGGGGACGGCCATCCTGCCACCGGCAGCGGCTCCCGCTGCCCCGTGCGCGCGGCCGTGCGAGCCTGGGCGCATGACTGCTCCCACCGGCACGACCGCCGACCTGACCCCGGTCGACTTCTGGTTCGACCCCCTGTGCCCCTGGGCCTGGATCACCTCGCGCTGGATGCTCGAGGTCGAGCAGGTGCGGCCCGTGCGGGTGTCCTGGCACGTGATGAGCCTCGCGGTGCTCAACGACGGCAGGGAGCTGCCGGAGGAGTACGTCGAGATGATGACGAAGGCGTGGGGACCCGTGCGCGTGTGCATCGCCGCGCAGCAGGCCGGCCACGACCTGCTGGCGCTCTACACGGCGTACGGCGAGCGGATCCACCACGAGAAGGTGGAGCTCGACGACCCCGACCTGCACACCGGCGCCCTGGCGGCGGCCGGGCTGCCGACCGACCTGGCCGCGGCGGCCACCGACAGCAACCTGGACAGCGCCCTGCGGGAGAGCCACCACGCCGGCATGGACCCGGTCGGCATGGACGTCGGCACCCCGGTCGTCCACGTCGAGGGCGTCGCCTTCTTCGGCCCGGTCCTGTCGCGCATCCCGCGCGGGGAGCAGGCGGGGCAGGTCTTCGACGGCGCGCGGCTGCTCGCCGGCTTCCCGCACTTCTACGAGCTCAAGCGGACCCGCACGGTGGGACCGGAGTTCGACTGAGGTCAGAATGAGCCGCATGACGACCACCGAGCCGACCGTGCAGCCTCCCGTGCCGACCCCGACCGCCTTCTACGTGGGCGGCGCGTGGGTGCCCGTCGACGACCGGGAGCGGCTGTCCGTGGTGGACCCGTCGACCGAGCAGGAGGTCGCGACGGTGCCCGCCGGCACCGCCGAGGACGTCGACGCGGCGGTGCGGGCGGCCCGGGGGGCGTTCGAGGGGTGGGCGTCCCGCACGCCGGCCGAGCGCGCCGCGTTCCTCTCGGCCACGGCCGACGCGCTCGAGGCCCGCACGGACGAGGTGGCGCTGCTCATCTCGACGGAGATGGGCACCCCGCTGGCCTTCAGCAAGGCCGTGCAGGTCGGCAACCCGGTGCGCGTCCTGCGGTCCTACGCCGAGCTGCTCGTGGGCTACGCCTTCGAGGAGCAGATCGCGAACTCCCTGGTGGTCAAGGAGCCGATCGGCGTCGTCGGGGCCATCACGCCCTGGAACTACCCGCTGCACCAGGTGGTCGCGAAGGTGGCGGCGGCGCTGGCCGCCGGCTGCACCGTCGTGCTGAAGCCCTCGGAGGTCGCGCCGCTGTCGGCCTTCGCGCTCGCGGAGGTGTTCGACCAGGTCGGGCTGCCGCCGGGGGTCTTCAACCTGGTGACCGGGCTGGGTCCCGTGGTGGGGGAGGCGATCGCCGCCCACCCCGACGTCGACATGGTGTCCTTCACCGGGTCGACCGCGGCCGGCAAGCGCGTGATGGCGGTGGCCGCCGAGACCGTCAAGAAGGTCTCGCTGGAGCTGGGGGGCAAGAGCGCCTTCGTGGTGCTGGACGACGCCGACCTCGGCAAGGCCGTGAAGGTGGGCCTGGCCAACTGCTTCATCAACGGCGGGCAGACGTGCACGGCCTGGACGCGCATGCTCGTGCCGGCCGACCGCTACGACGAGGCGCTCGAGCTGCTGCGCGCCGGGGCGGCGAAGTACCCCGTGGGGGCGCCGACCGCCGAGGGGACCCGCGTCGGGCCGCTCGCCAACGCCCGGCAGTACGAGAAGGTCGTCGGCTTCATCGCCTCCGCCGTGCAGGACGGCGCCCGCGTCGTCGTGGGCGGGCCGGAGCGGCCCGAGGGGCTGGACACCGGCTACTACGTGCAGCCGACGGTGCTGGCCGACGTCGCGCCCGGCTCGCGCGTGGAGCAGGAGGAGGTCTTCGGACCCGTGCTCGCCGTCCTGCCCTACGCGGACGAGGACGAGGCGGCCGCCATCGCCAACGGCACGCCGTACGGCCTGGCCGGCGGCGTCTTCTCCGGGGACCAGGAGCGCGGGGTCGCCTTCGCCCGGCGCATGCGCACGGGGATGGTCGACGTCAACGGGGGGCGCTTCAACCCGCTCGCGCCGTTCGGCGGCTACAAGCAGAGCGGCAACGGCCGTGAGCTGGGCCAGTACGGCCTCGAGGAGTTCCTCGAGGTCAAGTCCCTCCAGCTGTAGGCGCCCGGCCCCTGCCGTTCGGCCGGCGGTCGTTTGACGGGGGCGGGGAGGACCCGTACTGTTCTCCCTCGCCCCCGGAGCTCCGGACACCAGCCATCGAGCTGGCGGACGGACCGGGAGGACTCTCCTCCACAGCGTCGAGCATCTTCGGCGTGCGGCGGGGCGGAGATCGAAGATCGCGAAGCGGTTGACGGTCAACGGAACACCAGTTAGGCTTGGAGAGTTGCCCCGCGGAAGGCCTGAGAGGGTCTGGGCGGTGAGCGGTTGTTCTTTGAGAACTCAACAG
>CADCUY010000069.1 GCA_902806005.1 uncultured Quadrisphaera sp.
GCCCGCGACGGCCACCGCCGCCGCGCCCGCGCCGAGCCGGGCCCGGACGTCGAGGGCGAGGGTGCGCAGGTCGTCCGCGGAGGCGACGGCCCCGGCGTCGGCGGTGACCAGCGCCACCCCGCCGACGTCCTCGGCGCCCGCGGCCAGCTGAGCGGCGCCGGCGAGCACCTGCGCGGTGCGCACCGCGGCGACCTCGCGGTCGGCCGCCCGCAGCTGATCGAGCAGCCCGGACACCCGGTCGGGCAGCTCGTCGGGGCGCACCTTGAGCAGCGTCGTCAGCTGGCTGACCAGCGCGCTCTCACGGGCGAGGTGCGCGTGGGCGTCGGCGCCGACGAGCGCCTCGACCCGCCGCACCCCCGACCCGATGGACGACTCCCCCAGCAGGCTGACCACGCCGAGCTGGCCCGAGCGCGCCACGTGCGTGCCGCCGCACAGCTCCTTGGACCACTCGCCGATGGAGACCACGCGCACCCGGTCGCCGTACTTCTCCCCGAACAGGGCCATCGCCCCGGTCTTGCGCGCGTCCTCCAGGCTCATCACCCGCGAGACCACCTCGAGGTCCTCGGCGAGGAAGGTGTTGACCTCGGCCTCGACGTCGGCCAGCACCGCGGGCGGCACGGGCGAGGTGGCCGTGAAGTCGAAGCGGAACCGGCCCGGGGCGTTCTCGGAGCCGGCCTGGCGCGCGGTGTCGCCGAGGGCGTCGCGGATGCCCTGGTGCACCAGGTGCGTCGCGGTGTGGGCGCGGCTGATCGCGAGCCGGCGGGCGCCGTCCACCACGGCCTCCACCTCGTCGCCGGCGGCGACCTCGCCGCTGAGCACCCGGCCCCGGTGCACGTGCAGGCCGGGGATGGGCTTCTGGACGTCGGTGACCTCCACCACCGCCTGCCCGCCCGTGGAGCCCGCGACGCTCAGGCGCCCGTGGTCGGCCAGCTGCCCGCCCGACTCCGCGTAGAAGGGGGTGCGGTCGAGCACGACCTCCACCTCGTCGCCGGCGATGGCCACGGGCACGGTGACGCCGTCGCGCAGCAGGCCCACCACGCGGCCGGCGTCGGCGGTGCGCTCGTAGCCGGTGAAGGTGGTCGCCTGCCCCGGGGCGCCCGCGGCGCCGTCCGCGAGCTGGCGGTAGACGCTGGTGTCGGCGCGCCCGGAGCGCTTGGCCCGGCTGTCCTGCTGCGCGCGGGTGCGCTGGGCCAGCATGAGCTCGCGGAAGCGCGCCTCGTCGACGGCCACGCCCTGCTCGGCGGCCATCTCCAGGGTGAGGTCGATGGGGAAGCCGTAGGTGTCGTGCAGGGCGAAGGCCTGCTCGCCGCCGATCCGCGCCGCGCCGCCGCCCGCCTTGGCCTTCGTCACCGCGGTGTCGAGGATCGTCGTGCCCGCCGCGAGGGTGCGGGTGAAGGACTCCTCCTCGGCGTAGGCCACGGCGCTGATCCGGTCGAAGTCGCCGGCGACCTCGGGGTAGCTCGGGGCCATGGCGTCGCGCGAGACCGGCAGCAGGTGCGGCAGCGCCGCGGCGTCGTGGCCGAGCAGCCGCATCGAGCGCACCGCGCGGCGCAGCAGCCGGCGCAGCACGTAGCCGCGGCCCTCGTTCGCGGGCGTGACGCCGTCGGCGATGAGCATCAGGGCGGCGCGCACGTGGTCGCCGACGACGCGCAGCCGGACGTCGGAGCCCGCGTCGGCGCCGTACCGGGTGCCCGCCAGCTCCGCGGCGCGGTGCAGCACGGGAGCGACCTCGTCGATCTCGTACATGTTGTCCACGCCCTGCAGCAGCAGGGCCACCCGCTCCAGGCCCATGCCGGTGTCGACGTTCTTGCTCGGCAGCTCCCCCAGGATCGGGAAGTCGTAGCCCTGGCCCTCCCCGCGCAGGTGCTGCATGAAGACGAGGTTCCAGATCTCGAGGAACCGGTCGCCACCCTCGTCCGCGGCGGGGCCGCCGCCTGGGCCGTGGTCCGGGCCCCGGTCGAAGAAGATCTCCGAGTCGGGGCCGGCGGGCCCCGGCTGCCCCGTGTGCCAGTAGTTGTTCTTCATCCCGAGGCGCTGGATGCGCTCAGCGGGCAGCCCGATGACCTCGCGCCACAGCCGCTCGGCCTCGTCGTCGTCCTCGTAGACGGTGACCCACAGGTCGCGCTCGGCGAAGCCGTAGCCGCCGTCGGCCGCGCTGGTGGTCAGCAGCTCCCAGGCGTACTCGATGGCGCCCTGCTTGAAGTAGTCGCCGAACGAGAAGTTGCCGTTCATCTGGAAGAACGTGCCGTGCCGGGTGGTCTTGCCGACCTCGTCGATGTCGGAGGTGCGCACGCACTTCTGCACGCTGGTCGCCCGGGTGTACGGCGGGGTCTGCTGCCCCGTCAGGTACGGGATGAACGGCACCATCCCGGCCACGGTGAACAGCAGCGACGGGTCGGGGCTGATCAGCGAGGCGCTGGGCACCACGGTGTGGCCGCGCTGCTCGAAGAAGCTCAGCCAGCGCTGCCGGATCTCGGCGGTCCTCATGGGTCTCGTCTCGTGGGGTCGGGGTGCGCCGCCGCGCGCGGTCGTCGGCGGCGGCGGTCAGCGCTGGGTGGTGCGGGGGGCGCTGGGGTTCTCGAGCAGCTCGCGGGCGGTGGCCTCGTCCATCGATCCGGCGTCGACCTCGAGGGCGACGCGCAGCTCCTGCTCGCGCTCGGCCATGCCCTCGCGGACGTCGGCGGCGAACTCCTTCGCGTCGGCGAGCACCTGCTCGAACCGGCTGCCGGCGCGCCGGGTGAGGCCCGAGGGGCTGTAGGCCTGGACGGCGCGCTGCGCGCGGCGCACGCCCGCGGCGCCGCCGACGACGCCGACGGCGAGCAGGAGCAGCCGGCCCACGGCTCAGCGCCCCCGGCCGCGGC
>CADCUY010000070.1 GCA_902806005.1 uncultured Quadrisphaera sp.
CAGGTCGGCGCCGCGCAGCTCGCGCCCGACGCCGGCCTCGGTGGCGCGCGCCAGCAGGCTCACCCGCTCCAGCAGCGGCCCGACGCGGTGGCGCTGCGCCGTGGTGTCGACGCCGGCCGGCGCCTGCGCCAGGTGCTCGACGTCGCGCTGCGCCGCCTCGAGCTCGGCGCGCAGCGGCCCGTCGCCGTGGAGGTCGAGCGCCTCCGCGAGGTGCCAGAGGACCTCGTGCAGCGCCCGCGCCGCCGTGAACGCGGCGAACACCGACCGGGCGGTCGCCGGCCCGTCGCGCCAGTGCTCCCCGGGGTGCAGCACCCGGGTCACGTGCTGGCCGGCGCCGAAGCAGTCGAAGACCGCGCACCCGGCGAAGCCCCGCTCGCGCAGGGCGCCGTGGATCCCGCACCCGTCGTCCGCGCGCAGGTTCGGGCACGGGGTGCCGGCGGGCTTGTCGAGCGCGAAGTCCGCCGACGCCGCGAAGGCGGGCGCGACGCAGCACAGGCCGGTGCAGCGGCTGCAGTCGGCGCGCAGGTGGGCCCGGGGGTCAGCAGGGGCGTCGCCGGTGGTCGTGGGCACCGGGCCAGCCTGGCAGGTCGGGAGGCGATCACCGCGGAGGGTCGCCAGGGTGGGGAGTGCGGCCCGGGCCGGGCCGCGCACCCCTCGAGAGGAGCCCCCCATGACCGCCACCGACACCGGCAGCGACATCGGCCGCCACAGCATCAAGACCCGCAAGGTGACGTCCTGGCAGCCGAGCTGGTCGGCCTCCGGCAACGGGGAGCCGGGCACCTACGTGCTCCAGCTGATCCTCGACGACGGGGCCTCGGAGGTCGTCCTCGCCCTCACCGAGCCGGACGCCGACAACCTCTTCGACTGGCTGACGGCGTCCACGGAGGTCTACTACGACCTCGAGCGCGAAGTGATCATCTTCGGCACCCGCCGCACGGGCGGCTGACGGCGCCCGGGCCGCGGTCCGCTCAGCGCGCGGCGGGGTCCGTCGCGGTGGTCCAGCCGCGCACCCGGCCCTCGCCCGCGGCCTTCGCCCGGTACATCGCGGCGTCGGCACGGCTGAGCAGCTCCTCGCCCGTGCCGGCGTCGTCGGGGTGCAGGGCGACCCCGACGCTGGCGCTGACCCGCACCGAGGTGCCGCCGACGGTGATCGGGCGCTCCAGCGCCGCGACGACGTCCGCGCCCGCCCGGTGGGCGACCCGCGCGGCGTCCAGGGGGTCCAGGCCGGTGAGGATGGCGACGAACTCGTCGCCGCCGGCCCGGGCGAGCACGTCGGAGGAGCGCAGGCTCGCGCCCAGCCGCTGGGCGACCTGCTCGAGGACGGCGTCGCCGACCCGGTGCCCGGCGCTGTCGTTGACCGCCTTGAACCCGTCGAGGTCGACGAAGAGCACCGCCACGCCCGTCCCGTCGCGGGCCGCGCCCGCCAGGGCGTCGTCGAGGCGCTCGAGCATCGCGGAGCGGTTGGCGAGCCCGGTCAGCCCGTCGTGGGCGGCCTGGTGCTGCAGCTGCTCCTCCGCCTCGACCCGCGCGGTGACGTCGGTCTGGAACCCCAGGTAGTGGGTGAGGTGCCACTGCTCGTCGCGCACCGGGGAGAGGTGGAGCTCGTTCCACCAGGCGCTGCCGTCCTTGCGGTAGTTGCGCAGCACCGCGTGGTGCTCCTGGCCGTGCCGCACGGCGTCGCGCAGGGCGCGCACGCCCGCGAGGTCGGTGCCCGGTCCCTGGAGCAGCCGGCAGTTGCGGCCCAGGACCTCGCTGGAGGAGTACCCGGTCATCGCCTCGAACGCGGGGTTGACGTAGATCAGCGGCTGCTCGGGCGAGAGCACGTCGACGACCACCACCCCGCCGACGCCGGCGTCGACGGCGCGGCGCAGCAGGCCGCTGAGCGCCACGGCGCTGCCCGCGGGCAGCTCCAGCGGGCCGAGCTCCCCGGCGCCGTCCGACGGCGCGGCCGGCGGGGCGACGGGGGGCTCGACGGGGACGGCGACGGCGGCGTCCGGTCGGGCCGGGTCGACGGCGACCGCTGACGGCACCCGGGCCAGGGACTGCGGGGCCTCGCCGCCGACCGGCCGCTCGGGCCGCCCGAAGAACCAGCCCTGCCCGAGGTCGACGCCGAGGTCGAGCGCGGCGCTGGCCTGCTCGGCGGTCTCGACGCACTCGGCGAGCACCAGCCCGCCGTAGGCGTGGGTGATGCCCACGATCGCCGTGACGACGGCGCTGCTCACCGGGTCGGGCAGCGCCTGCACGATGTCCTTGTCGAGCTTGACGATGTCGGGCTGCAGGCGCACGAGCATGTTCAGCGAGGAGTACCCGGCGCCCACGTCGTCCAGTGCGACCTTGCAGTCGCGGGAGCGGTAGTACGCGAAGACGTGCTCGAGGTGGTCGAGGTCGCGCACCTCGTGGCCCTCGGTGACCTCGAAGACCACCTGGTCCAGGCGCACCCCGGCCTTGCGGGCGGCCGCCTCGGTGGTGCGCAGGCACACCTCGGGGCGGTAGATCGACGTCGGCACGAAGTTGATGAACAGCAGCTCCTCGCCCAGCCACGGGCCGGCGTCGCGCAGCGCCGTGGTGCGCCCCACCCGGTCGAGCAGGTGGGTCCACCCGGCGGCGTGGGCGGCGGGGAACAGCACGTCGGGGGTCACCGGCGACCCGTCCGGGGCCGTCGCGCGCAGCAGCGCCTCGGCGCCGACCCGGCGGCCGTCCCGCAGGTCCACGATCGGCTGGTAGACGGCGTGGAAGGAGCCCTCCTCGTCCTCGAACAGCGGCACGAGGTCGGCGTGCTGCACGCGGGCGCCGGCCACGGCCAGGGAGGGTGAGGTCATCGCCTGGGCCAGCAGCGCGGCGTCGAGGTCGCCCTGGCCGGCCACCAGGCAGCGCACCTCCTCGGCCTCGACCGAGGAGAGCTCGCGCCGGGCGTCGGCGACGAAGGCGTCGAGGTCGTCGGCGCGCAGGCTCAGCAGCCCCGGCGCCAGCACGTCGAGGGCGGTGCCCTTGCGCCGCGCCAGGGAGCGCAGGGCCGTGGCGGTGTGGTCGACCTGGGTGGCGAGCACGAGCCGCCCGCTGGTGCCCGTGGTGCGGGCCCTGGTGCAGGTGCAGCCCACGCAGTCGTTCGACATCGGGTGTTCCTCTCGAGCACAGGCGGTGACCCCGTGTGCATCGGTGCGCCGCGGGACCTCCTTGAGCGCGGAGCGCGCCGGCAACCTGGGCGAAACACGGCGACACGCGGCTGTCGCACCCGGCCACTAGACAGGGCCCCCGCCGGGAGCGCACGGTGACGATCACCCGCTCGCTGACGACGATGACGACGAGGAGCACCCCCGCCATGACCGCTCACCCCCCGAGCCCGGCCGCCGCCGGCTCCGGGCCCGCCGCACCGGGCCCCCGCACCGTGCGCGCCGCCCTGGTGCAGACCACCTGGACCGGCGACAAGGAGTCGATGATCGTCGCCCACGAGGACGCCCTGCGGCAGGCCGCGGCGCAGGGGGCGCAGGTGATCTGCTTCCAGGAGCTGTTCTACGGCCCGTACTTCTGCCAGGTGCAGGACGCCGCGTACTACGACTACGCCGAGTCCGTGCCCGGCCCCACCACCGAGCGCTTCGCGGCGCTGGCCGCCGAGCACGGCATGGTCGTGGTGCTCCCGGTCTACGAGCAGGAGCAGCCGGGCGTCCTCTACAACACGGCCGCGGTGATCGACGCCGACGGCACCTACCTCGGCAAGTACCGCAAGAACCACATCCCGCACGTGAACGGGTTCTGGGAGAAGTTCTACTTCCGCCCCGGGAACCTGGGGTACCCCGTCTTCGACACCGCCGTGGGCCGGGTCGGGGTCTACATCTGCTACGACCGCCACTTCCCGGAGGGCTGGCGCGCGCTGGGCCTGAACGGCGCGGAGATCGTGTTCAACCCCTCGGCCACCTCCCGCGGGCTGAGCAACTACCTGTGGAAGCTCGAGCAGACCGCCGCGGCCGTGGCCAACGAGTACTACGTGGGCACCATCAACCGGGTCGGGGTCGAGGACCTGGGCGACGACGACTTCTACGGCACCTCGTACTTCGCCGACCCCGAGGGCCGCCCGGTGGGCGACTTCGCCTCCGACGAGAAGGCCGAGGTCGTCGTCCGCGACCTCGACATGAGCCTGCTGACCACCGTGCGCAACCGGTGGCAGTTCTACCGCGACCGCCGGCCCGACAGCTACGGCGACCTGGTCGCCCCCTGATGGCCACCACGCTGGTCACCGGCGGCACCGTGGTCTCCAGCACCGGGGCCGTGCCGATGGACGTGCTGGTCGACGGCGAGAGGATCGCCTCCCTGCACGTGCCCGGGGGTGCGCCCGCCGGGGCGGTCGAGGGCGCCCGGGTGGTCGACGCCACCGGCTGCTACGTGGTCCCCGGGGGGATCGACGTGCACACGCACATGGAGCTGCCGTTCGGCGGGACCTCCGCGTCCGACACCTTCGCCACCGGCACGGCGGCCGCGGCGTGGGGCGGGACGACGACGATCGTCGACTTCGCCGTGCAGACCCCGGGGCAGGACGTCGAGGCGCAGCTGGCGGCGTGGCAGGCCAAGGCCGAGGGCCAGTGCGCCATCGACTACGGGCTGCACATGATCCTCGGCGGGGTCGACGACGCCGCGCTGAAGGCGATGGACACCCTCGTCGCCCACGAGGGCGTCACCAGCTTCAAGCTGTTCACCGCCTACCCGGGCGTCTTCTACAGCGACGACGGCCAGGTGCTGCGGGCCATGCAGGTGGCCCGCGAGAACGGCGCGATGATCATGATGCACGCCGAGAACGGCATCGCGATCGACGTGCTCGCCGCCCAGGCCGCGGCCCGCGGCGACCTGGCGCCGGTCCAGCACGGGCTCACCCGCCCGCCGGTGCTCGAGGGCGAGGCGACGAACCGGGTGATCGCGCTGGCCGAGGTCGCCGGCGAGACGCCCGTGTACTTCGTGCACCTCTCGGCGACCCAGGCCCTGGAGGCGGTGGCCCGGGCCCGCGACGCCGGGCGCAACGTCTTCGCCGAGACCTGCCCCCAGTACCTCTACCTCACCCTGGAGGACCAGCTCGGCTCCCCGGGCGAGGGCGGGTTCGAGGGCGCGAAGTGGGTGGCCTCGCCGCCGCTGCGCTCCAAGCACGAGAGCCACCGCGCCGACCTGTGGAAGGGCCTGCGCACCGACGACCTGGCCATCGTCTCCACCGACCACTGCCCGTTCTGCTTCGCCGACCAGAAGAGCCTCGGCCGCGACGACTTCCGGAAGATCCCCAACGGGATGGGCGGGGTGGAGCACCGGATGGACCTGGTCTACCAGGGCGTCGTGGAGGGGAGGCTGTCCCTGGAGCGGTGGGTGGAGACGTGCAGCACCACCCCGGCGCGGATGTTCGGCATGTACCCGGCCAAGGGCGTGATCGCGCCCGGCTCGGACGCCGACCTCGTGGTCTACGACCCGGCGGCGCGCACCCGGATCTCGGTGGAGACCCACCACATGAACCTCGACCACTCCTCGTGGGAGGGCTTCGAGGTCGACGGCGGGGTGCGCACCGTGCTCTCGCGCGGCGAGGTGGTGGTCGACGCGGGCAGCTCCTCGCTGCGCGCCGGGCACGGGCGCTTCGTGCGCCGCGGCCTGAGCTCGTACCTGCGATGAGCGCCGCGACGGGCCGGGCGATGGACTTCGGCGTCGTGCTGCAGAACGACCCGCCGGCCCAGCGGGTGGTCGAGCTCGCGCGCCGGGCGGAGGCCCACGGGTTCTCCCACGCGTGGACCTTCGACTCGCACCTGCTGTGGCAGGAGCCCTACGTCACCTACGCGGCGATCCTCGCGGCGACCCACCGGATCACCGTGGGCCCGATGGTGACCAACCCGGCCACCCGCGACCCCACGGTGACGGCCTCGCTGTTCGCGACCCTGAACGAGACCTACGGGAACCGCACGGTGTGCGGGATCGGCCGGGGCGACTCCGCGGTGCGGGTGGCCGGCGGGCGGCCCACGACGCTGGCGGCGCTGCGCGAGTGCGTGCACGTGGTCCGCGAGCTGGCCAACGGCCGGTCGGTCACCCTCCCCTCGGGGGGCGGCGCGGACGGGGCGGCCACGGAGCTGCGCCTGCCGTGGGTCAGCTCCAGCCAGCTCGAGGTGTGGGTCGCGGCCTACGGGCCGAAGGCCCTGGCGCTGACCGGGGAGGTCGCCGACGGCTTCATCCTGCAGCTGGCCGACCCCGCCATCGCGGCGTGGATGATCGCCGCCGTGCGCGAGGCGGCGGAGGCCGCGGGGCGCGACCCGGCGTCCATCGCGTTCTGCGTGGCCGCGCCGGCCTACGTCGGCGCCGGCGCCGGCGGGGGCGACGGCGCCGCACTGGCCCACCAGCGCGAGCAGTGCCGGTGGTTCGGGGGCATGGTCGGCAACCACGTCGCCGACATCGTCGCCCGGTACGGGGCGGACGGGGCCGGCGGCGCGGTGCCGCGGGCCCTGACCGACTACATCGCCGCCCGCCAGGGCTACGACTACGCCCAGCACGGGCGGGCCGGCAACACCCACGCCGCCTTCGTGCCGGACGACGTGGTCGACCGGTTCTGCGTGCTCGGCGACGTCGACGACCACGTCGAGAAGCTCCTGGCCCTGGCCGACCTCGGCGTCACCCAGTTCGCCCTGTACCTGCAGCACGACGCGAAGGGCTCCACCCTCGACGCCTACGGCGAGCGCGTCATCCCGGCGGTGCGGGCGGCCCTGGCGGCGCGCGCCGCCGCCTCCGCCGGCGTGCCGGCGTGAACGGCCGGTGGCGCCGGGCCGGCGTCGTCGCGCTGACCGTCGTGGGGCTGCTGGCCGCGTGGGAGGGCTACAAGGCGGTGGGCCCGGTGGACGGCGCGAGCCTCGGCGGGGTCCGGCTGCTGCCCCGCGCCGACGACCGGTCGATGCCCCACGTCGGCGAGGTGCTCGGCGCCCTGGCCCGGCCCGAGGTCGACGCGCCGGGCTCGCGCACCGTCGGCGTCGCGGTGCTCACCGGGGTGCTGTCCACGCTGCGGCTGGCGCTGCTCGGCGGGGTGCTGGGCAGCGCGGTCGGCCTGGCGCTCGCGGTGCTGATGCAGCGGCTGCGCCTGCTCGAGGCGGGCCTGCTGCCCTGGGTGGTGCTCAGCCAGACGGTGCCGATCATCGCCATCGCCCCGCTGATCACCGGGTGGGGCGGTGCGGTGCGGCTGGGGCCGTGGGCGTGGACCCCGCAGGCGTCGGTGGTCGTCATCGCGGCGTTCCTGGCGTTCTCGCCCGTCGCGGTCGGGGCGCTGCGCGGGCTGCAGTCGGCGGCTCCCGCGGCGGTGGAGCTGTTCCGCAGCTACGCGGTGCCCTGGCGGAGCCAGCTGCTGCACCTGCGGCTGCCCGCCGCCCGGCCGTACCTGGTGCCCGCCCTGCGCCTGGCCGGGGCGCAGGCCGTGGTCGGGGCGATCGTCGCGGAGATCTCCACCGGGACCCGCGGGGGCATCGGGCGCCTGGTCATCGAGTACGCGCAGCAGGCCACCAGCTCGCCGGCGCGGGTGTACGCCGCGATCCTCGGCGCCGCGGCGCTCGGGCTGCTCGTCGCCGGGCTCGTCGGGCTGGTGGGGGCGCGCGAGGACCGGCGCGCCGCGGCCGCGGTGGAGGTGGCGGCGTGAGCAGCACCCGCACCACCCCCGGGGCGACGCCGGCCGGCGGCCCCGGGACCGCGGCCGCACCCGCACCAGGGGGGCCCGCCGCGACGCCCGCGGTCGAGGTCCGCGGCGTGGTGCGCCGGTTCGGGGCGGTCACCGCCCTCGACGGCATCGACCTGGTCATCGAGCGCGGTGAGCTGGTCTCCCTGATCGGGCCCTCCGGGTGCGGCAAGTCGACGCTGCTGCGGGTGGTCGCCGACCTCGTCGAGCCCACCGAGGGCGAGGTGCGCGTCGGCGGCAAGAGCGCCCACCGGGCCCGGCTCGACCAGGACTACGGCATCGCCTTCCAGGCGGCGGGGCTGCTGGAGTGGCGCACCGTCGCGGGCAACGTCGAGCTGCCCCTGCAGCTGCACGGGGTCGGCCGGGCCGCCCGCCGCGAGCGGGCGCGCGAGCTGCTCGACCTCGTGGGCCTGGCCGACTTCGCCCGGCACCGGCCCAGCCAGCTCTCCGGCGGCATGCAGCAGCGCGTGGCGATCGCCCGGGCGCTGGCCGAGCGCCCCTCGCTGCTGCTGATGGACGAGCCCTTCGGCGCGCTCGACGAGATGACCCGCGAGCGCCTGCAGGCCGAGCTGCTGGCGGTGCGGGCGGCCACCGGGTGCACCGTCGTCTTCGTCACCCACTCGGTGCCCGAGGCGGTCTTCCTCTCCGACCGCGTGGTCGTGATGTCGGCGCGCCCCGGGCGGGTGGCGGCCGTGGTGCCCGTGCGGCTGGGCACCGCGGAGCGGGACGACGCGGTGCGGGCGACGCCCGCGTTCGCAGCGTCGGTGGTGCAGGTGCGCGCGGCGCTGCGCGCTACCGAGGCCCCGCGGTGAGGCGCGCGCGCGGGTCGGGCGCGCTGCTGCTCGCCCCGGTGGTCGTGGCGCTGGCCTTCCTCGCGGCCTGGGAGGCGCTGGTCCGGGTGGGCCGGGTCGCGCCGTTCGTGCTGCCGTCGCCGACGGCGGTGCTGGCCTCGCTGCGCGAGGTCGGCGCGCAGGTGCTGGCCGCCGCCGGCGCCACGGGGCTCAACGCCCTCGTGGGCCTGGTCGCCGGCACGGCGCTCGCGCTGCTCGCGGCGTCGCTGGCGGCCCGGGTGCGCGTGCTGCGGGAGGCGCTGGTGCCGCTGGCGGCCGCGGCCGCCGCCATCCCGATCGTCGCCCTGGCGCCGGTCTTCGCCACGATGTACGGCGCGACCTCCGAGCTGCCGCGGCGGCTGGTCGTCACCCTGGTCGTCTTCGTGCCGGTGTTCGTCAACGCGCTGCGGGGCCTGCTCACCGTCGACCCCGTGCACGCCGAGCTGATGCGCAGCTACGCGGCGTCCGGCTGGGCGACCACCCGCTGGGTGCGCCTGCCCGGCGCCCTGCCGTTCGTCTTCACCGGGCTGCGGCTCGCGGCGTCCGCGGCGGTGATCTCCGCGGTGGTCGCCGAGTACTTCGGCGGGCTGCAGACGGGCCTGGGCTCGCGGATCACCTCGGCGGCGGCGAACTCGGCCTACCCGCGGGCCTGGGCCTACGTCGTCGCGGCGTGCGCCCTGGGCCTGCTGTTCTACGCCGCCGCGCTGGCGCTGGAGCGGGCCGCGACGCCCTGGCGCCGCGCCGGCACCGGCTGAGCCGTCCGACCCCGACCCCGACCCACCTCACCCCGCCCGACCGGAACCCCCTGGAGCCGCCATGACCCGCACCACCACCACGGCCGCCGGCGCCGCCCTCGCGGGGCTGCTGCTCCTCGCGGCGTGCGGCACGG
>CADCUY010000071.1 GCA_902806005.1 uncultured Quadrisphaera sp.
CCCGCCGGCAGCGGCGCGCCGGGCGGCTGAACCACGGCCTCGCCGGGTGCTGGCTGGACCACGACGTCGCTGCCTCGCTCGAGCGCTCCGAGCTCGCCGTGACGGCCCTGGAGCAGGGCTACCTGCCGCGCGCCCCCCGGGTCGCCGGCTACCTGACGCAGGCCCGCGCCGCGGCCTGAGGCGGCAGCGCGGAGCGCCCCGACCGTCGAACTCGTGTTCTAGACTGGGAGGTGCCGGACGGTGCCCGTCCACAGGACGGTCGGCGCACCTGCTCCACTGTCGGTGGTCGCCCCTAGCGTCGTCCACGACACGAAGCGCACGGGGCTCCCGCCCGGTGCCCCGACCAGAGGTGAGGACCATGGCCCCCCCAGCTGACCGCTCCAAGGCGCTCGAGAACGCGCTCGCCCAGATCGACAAGTCCTTCGGCAAGGGCTCGGTGATGCGCCTCGGCGACGAGGTGCGCGCCCCGATGGAGGTCATCCCCACGGGGTCGATCGCCCTCGACGTGGCCCTCGGCATCGGCGGCCTGCCGCGGGGCCGGGTCATCGAGATCTACGGCCCCGAGTCGTCGGGGAAGACGTCCCTGACGCTGCACTGCATCGCCAACGCCCAGCGCGCCGGCGGCATCGCCGCCTTCATCGACGCCGAGCACGCGCTCGACCCCGACTACGCGAAGAAGCTCGGCGTCGACACCGACGCCCTGCTGGTCTCCCAGCCCGACACGGGGGAGCAGGCGCTGGAGATCGCCGACACCCTGATCCGCTCCGGGGCGCTCGACATCATCGTCATCGACTCCGTGGCCGCCCTGGTGCCCCGCGCCGAGATCGAGGGCGAGATGGGCGACAGCCACGTGGGCCTGCAGGCCCGCCTGATGTCGCAGGCGCTGCGCAAGATCGCCGGCGCGCTCAGCAACTCCAACACCACGGCGATCTTCATCAACCAGCTCCGCGAGAAGATCGGCGTGATGTTCGGCTCGCCCGAGACGACGACGGGCGGCAAGGCCCTGAAGTTCTACGCCTCCGTGCGCCTGGACATCCGGCGGATCGAGACGCTGAAGGACGGCACGGAGGCCGTCGGCAACCGCACCCGCGTCAAGGTCGTCAAGAACAAGGTCAGCCCGCCGTTCAAGCAGGCCGAGTTCGACATCCTGTACGGCATCGGCATCTCCCGGGAGGGCGGTCTGATCGACATGGGCGTCGAGCACGGCTTCGTGCGGAAGTCGGGGGCCTGGTACACCTACGACGGCGACCAGCTCGGCCAGGGCAAGGAGAACGCGCGGGCGTTCCTGCGCGACAACCCCGACCTGGCCGACGAGCTGGAGAAGAAGATCAAGGAGAAGCTGGGGGTCGGCCCGAAGGTCGACGCCCCGGCCGAGGCGCCGGTCGACTTCTGAGCCGCGGGCCGGCGAGCAGCGGGTGAGCACGGACGAGCGTGCGCAGGACGACGACCGGGCCCGGGCCCGGGACGTCGTCCTGCGCAAGCTCGCCGCCTCCCCGCGCAGCCGCGCCGAGCTCGAGCGGGCCCTGGCGGAGAAGGACGTGGCGCCCCACGTCGCCGCCGAGGTGCTCGACCGGTACGAGGAGCTGCGCCTGGTCGACGACCAGGCCTACGCCGACGTGCTCGTGCGCTCCCAGCACGCCACGAAGGGGCTCGCGCGTCGGGGGCTGGCGCACGAGCTGCGCCGGCGCGGGGTCGGCGATGCGGAGGCGGCGCAGGCGCTGGAGCAGCTCGACCCCGCGTCCGAGCGCGAGGCGGCGCGGGCGCTGGTGGCCAAGCGCCTGCCGGCGACGGCCCGGCTGGAGCCGGCGGTCCGGCTGCGGCGGCTGACCGGGCTGCTGGCCCGCAAGGGCTACGACGGCGCGACCGCGATGGTCGTGGTGCGCGAGGCGCTGGCCGCCGAGGGGGCCGAGCTGGACGACGACCCCCCGGTGCTCGACGACTGAGGCGCCGGCACCGTCTGGTCAGCCCTCCTGGCCGCCCACGGCCGTCACGGGGGCGGCCGCGGTCGTGGTCGAGCGGCTGATCCGGCGCTCGGTCCACCGCGCGAGGCGGTCCAGGGCCAGGCACAGGACGATGAACACCAGCGCGATCACGGTGTACATCTGCAGCGGGTTGTCGAGGCTGTCGCGGATGCGGTCGGCGTGCCACAGGGTGTCGCGCAGGTTGGTGAGCACGATCGAGGCCAGCGCCGTGTCCTTGAGGATCACCACGAGCTGGCTGATCAGCGCGGGCAGCATCGCCCGCACGGCCTGCGGCAGCTGCACCAGCCGCATGGTCTGCGCCCGGGTCAGCCCCACGGCCAGGCCGGCCTCGACCTGGCCCCGCGGCAGCGACAGCACCCCGGCGCGCACGATCTCGCTGATGATCACGGCGTTGTAGAGGGTCAGCCCGATGACGAGGATCCAGAAGTCGGGCACGTCCAGGCCCAGCGCCGGCGCCAGCGCCCGGACGTAGATGATCGTCACCACCACGGGCAGCCCGCGCAGGAGCTCGACGGCGCCCACCAGGGGCAGCCGGGCGACGCGGCCCAGGCTCAGCCGCACGCTGGCGACGAGGATGCCCACCACCACCGACAGCACGGTCGCGGCGGCGGCGCCGCGCAGGGTCAGCGACAGCCCCTCGCCGACCCGGCCCCAGACGATCGCGAACTCCTCGGTGCGCGGGTCGAGCAGGGGCGCCCACAGCTCCGCGTCGAGCTGGCCGCGCTCGGCCAGGCGCAGCAGGGCGAGCACGAGCAGGCCGGCGAGGACCAGCGCGGCGACGACGCTGGCCACCAGCACCCGCCGCCGGGTGCGCGGCCCCGGGGCGTCGAACAGGACGCTGGCGCCCCGGGCCGGCGC
>CADCUY010000072.1 GCA_902806005.1 uncultured Quadrisphaera sp.
ACCGCCCGCCCCGCTGCTGCGCGCGCCTCGCGCCGCGGTGCAGCGGCCCCGTGCTCGCGGCGCGCCAGCAGCCCTCCGCTGCTGGCGCCCCGGTCGCCCGCGACCGCCCGGCGAGGCTCGAGGAGGTGCAGCTCGTCCACCGGCGTCTCCTCGGCGTGGGCCTCGCAGAGCTGCTCCCGACGCCGCACCCAGTACGGCACAGCCCCGAAGGCCCACAGCAGCACGACCCCGAGGAGCAGGAGTCCGCTGCCGCCCATGAGGAGGAGTGTAGGGGCACGAGGGGCGGATGTGAACTCTGGTGCTTCAGAGTCTGTTGTTACTCGTGTGACGAGTGTGACTCAGGAGGCTCGATCGGTGGTGTCACGGGGCGGCGGCACCGCGCTCCAGCACCCGCCGGTAGAGGCCCCCGGGCACCTCGGGGGCGGTGATGGCGTAGGAGTGGTGGTCGCGCCAGGCCCCGGCGATGTGCAGGTAGCCGGCGCGGGAGCCCTCGAAGCGCAGGCCGAGCTTCTCGGCCACCCGCCGGCTGGCCGCGTTCTCGGGGCGGATGTTCACCTCCACCCGGTGCAGCCCGGCCGCGGTGAAGCAGTGGTCGACCACCATCGCGACGGCGCGCGGCATGATCCCCTGCCCCGCGAGCCGGCCGTCGAGCCAGTAGCCGACGTTGGCCGAGCGCAGCGAGCCCCACTCGATCGCGCCCACGGTGACCTGCCCGGCGAGGCGCCCGCGCACCTCGAGCACGAACGGCATGGACTGCCCGCTGCGCCCCTGGTGGGCCAGCGCGCGCACCAGGGCCGGGAAGGAGACGGGGGGCAGCGGCCCCTCGGGGCTCGTCGCCTCCCACGGGCCGAGCCAGGCCGTGTTGGCCGCGCGCACCTCCGCCCACGCGGAGGAGTCGCGCAGGCGCATCGCGCGCAGCACCAGGTCGCCGCGCTCCAGGCGCGCCGGCCAGCCGGGCGCGGCCACCTCAGCGGCCCTCGTCGGGGGCCGGCCCCGGGTCCAGCCCCGCGGCCCCGCCGTGCCCGTGGTCGTGCCCGTGGTCGTGGTCGGCGCCGTGCTGCTGCTCGGGGCGGGGGTGGTCGCCGCCGCGCACCTGGCTGACGGCGTGCCCCAGCACCGGGCCCAGCACCTGCACCGCGTCGCGGCACGCGCCGGGCGACCCGGCGACGTTGACCACCAGCGTCGACCCCGCCATCCCGGCCAGCCCCCGCGAGAGCACGGAGGTCGCCACCCCGAGCTCGCGCCCGCGCGCCCGCAGGGCCTCCGCCAGCCCGGGCACCTCGCGGTCCAGCAGCGGCCGGGTCTGCTCCGGGGTCGCGTCGGTGGGCCCGAGCCCGGTGCCCCCGCTGGTCAGCACGACGTCGGCGCCGCCGGCGACGGCCTCGCGCAGCGCGGCGCCCACGGGGTCGCCGTCCGGCACCACCAGGGCCGGGCCGACGGCGAAGCCCATCGCCCGCAGGCCCTCGACCAGCACCGGCCCCGCCTCGTCCTCGTACACCCCCGAGGAGGCCCGGTTCGAGGCGACGACCACCACCGCCCGCCGGCCCCGCCGGGCGTCGTCCTGCTCAGCGCCGCCAGTCGCCGCTGCGTCCACCACTCTTCGCCACCACCCTGAGATCCGTGATCACCGCTCGCCGGTCCACTGCCTTGATCATGTCCACCACCGCCAGGCCCGCGACCGCGACGGCGGTCAGCGCCTCCATCTCCACCCCGGTGCGGTCGGCGGTGCGGACGACGGCGGCCAGGCGCACGCCCTCGTCGACGACCTCCACCTCCACGTCCACCCCGTGCACGGCCACCGGGTGCGCCAGCGGCACCAGCTCGGGCGTCCGCTTCGCGCCCTGGATGCCGGCCAGCCGGGCCACCGCGACGGCGTCGCCCTTGGGCACGCCCCCGCCGCGCAGGGCCGCGACGACCTCGGCGGAGCACCGCACGAGCCCCTCGGCGCGGGCCTCGCGGGCGGTCACCGGCTTGGCGCTGACGTCGACCATCCGGGCGCGCCCGGCGGCGTCCAGGTGCGGGAAGCCGCCCTCCGTCGCCGTCACGGGGCCACCCCTCCCCCGGTGCCCGCGGCGTCGCCGTCCAGCAGCAGGCAGGTGACGGGCTGGCCGGCCGCGACGGCGGTGACCTCCTCGGGCACGTCGACCAGGCAGTCGGCGCGCCCCAGGTCGGAGACCAGGTGGGAGCCGTGCCCGCCGGCGGGCACGACGGTCGGGGGGCCGTCGCCGCCCGCGGTGAGCACGCCGCGCACGAACTGGCGCTTGCCGGGCGCGGAGCGCCACCCCGCCCCCGCCACCGCGGTCACGCTCGGCCGGTCGGGGCGGGCGTGGCCCATCGCCGCCCGCAGTGCGGGGCGGACGAAGACCTCGAAGGAGACGAAGGCGCTGACCGGGTTGCCGGGCAGGGTGAAGATCGGCACGCCGTCGACGGCGCCGAGGCCCTGGGGCTTGCCCGGCTGCACCGCGACGGACGCGAACTCCACGTCGCCGGTGGCCGCGAGCACCTCCTTGACGACGTCGAACGCGCCGGCGCTGACCCCGCCCGAGGTGATCAGCACGTCGGCCGCCCGCGCCTGCTCGCGCAGGGTGCCCAGCAGGGCCCCGCCCGGGTCGTCGCCGACCGAGCGCACCCGCCAGGCCACCGCGCCGGCCTCGCGCGCCGCGGCGACCAGGGCGTAGGAGTTCGACTCGTGCACCTGCCCGAAGCCCAGCGGCGAGCCGGGCTCGACCAGCTCGTCGCCGGTCGAGAGCACGGCCACCCGCAGCCGCGGGTGCACGAACGCCGCGTCGCGCCCGGTGGCGGCGAGCACCGCGACGTGCCGCGGGGCCACCGCGGTGCC
>CADCUY010000073.1 GCA_902806005.1 uncultured Quadrisphaera sp.
TGACCTTGCGCGCGTGGCCGACCCAGGTGGCCAGCGCCTCGCGCAGGCTCGCCGCGTTCTTCTCGTTCAGGTCGATCTCGTAGGAGACCCCGTCGAGCGCGAACGTGATGGTCTCGACCGCGTCACCGCCCTCGACGTCGTCGATCAGCACCGTCTGCTGCACCTGCGCCACGTGTCCGCTCCCTTTTCCGCGTGTTCCGCAGCGGATTCGGCTGCGAATGGCGCCATGGTGGCACTCCCGTTCACGGAAAGGAAATCCCGGGTGCTCCGTCCGTGCACACCGGAGGCAATTCCCGTCGGAAATGCGCGTTCACGGCTCGGGGCGGGCCTCGCGCTCGGCGCGGTCGGCGGCGCGGTCCTCGAGCGCGAGGCGGGCAGCCTCCTCGCGCTCGGTGCGGTCGGCGCGCAGGACCCCGCGGATGACGTACCAGAAGAGCAGCCCGACCCCGAGGGAGGGCAGCAGCGCGGCGAGCAGGTCCACCCCGCCAGGTTACGGCGGCCCGGCGGGGGCGGCGGTGCGAGCGGGGCGCCTCAGCGGGGGCGGACCAGGGGGAAGAGGATCGTCTCGCGGATCCCGAGGCCGGTCAGGGCCATCAGCAGCCGGTCGACGCCCATGCCCACGCCGCCGCAGGGCGGCATGCCCTGCTCCATCGCGGCGAGGAAGTCCTCGTCCAGCGGCATCGCCTCGGCGTCGCCGCCGGCGGCGAGCGCCGCCTGGGCCTCCAGCCGCTGCCGCTGGACCACGGGGTCGTTGAGCTCGGAGTAGCCGGTGGCCAGCTCGACCCCGCGCACGTACAGGTCCCACTTCTCGACGGCGCCGGCCAGGCTGCGGTGCGCCTTGGTCAGCGGCGAGGTCTCCACCGGCAGGTCGCGCACGAAGGTGGGCGCCACCAGCGCGTCGCCGACCAGGTGCTCCCACAGCTCCTCGACCGCCTTGCCCGCCGACGCCGACGGCGCCAGCGCCACCGCGTGCCGCTCGGCGTGGGCGCGCAGCTCCGCCACGGGCGTCGCCGGCGTGACCTCCGCGCCGAGGGCCTCCGAGAGCGAGGCGTGCATCGAGACCGACGCCCACGGCCCCGACAGGTCGTACTCGGTGCCGTCGGCGAGGGTCACGACCTCGGTGCCGAACGCGTCGCGGGCGGCCCGCTGCACCAGCTCGCGGGTGCGCTCGGCCATGCCGTCGTAGTCGGTGTACGCCTCGTAGAACTCCAGCATCGCGAACTCCGGGGAGTGCGTGGAGTCGGCGCCCTCGTTGCGGAAGTTGCGGTTGATCTCGAAGACGCGCTCGAGGCCGCCCACCACCGCGCGCTTGAGGAACAGCTCGGGTGCGATGCGCAGGAACAGGTCGAGGTCGAAGGCGTTCGAGCGGGTGACGAACGGCCGGGCGGTGGCCCCGCCGTGGAGGGTCTGCAGCATCGGGGTCTCGACCTCGACGTAGCCGTGGCCGTGCAGGGTCTCGCGCAGGGAGCGGACGACGGCCGCCCGGGCCCGCACCGTGGCCCGGGCCCGCTCGCGCACGATGAGGTCGGCGTGCCGGGCGCGGACGCGGGTCTCCTCCGCGGTGTCGGCGTGCAGCACGGGCAGGGGCCGCAGCGCCTTGGCCGCCATCCGCCAGGAGCCGGCCAGCACCGACAGCTCGCCGCGCTTGGAGGCCACGACCCGCCCGGTGACGCTCACGAGGTCGCCCAGGTCGACGTCGGAGCCCCACGCCGCCAGCGCGGCCTCGCCGACCTCGGCCAGGCTGAGCATCACCTGGAGCCGGGTGCCGTCGCCCTCCTGGAGCGTGGCGAAGGCCAGCTTGCCGGTGCCCCGGGCGAAGACGACGCGGCCGGCGACCGAGACGACCTCGTCGGTCTCCTCGCCGGGCGCCAGGTGCGCGTGCGCCTCGCGGACGGCGCGCAGGGTCGTGGTCCGCGGGACGGCGACGGGGTAGGGGTCGACGCCCGCGGCGAGCATCCGCTCCCGCTTGGCCAGGCGCACCCGCACCTGCTCGGGCACGGCGTCGGGGGCGCGCTCGGCGTCGACTCCGGGGGCGACCCCGGGGCCGTCGACGGGGCTGCTGCCCGGGGGCCCGGAGGGGTCGCTCGTCACGGCCCCAGGCTAGCCACCCGGCCCCGGTCCCCCGGCGCGACGGCGCCTCGACCGACGGGGGCGGGGCGTGCTGTGATGGGCGGCGTGTCAGTGGCTGGCGACGACGCCCGCAGGACCTCGTTCGGCACGCTCGTCGACCCCGACCGCTACGACGACGTGCGCCCGGAGTACCCGCAGGAGGCCGTGGCCTGGCTCCTCGGCGGCCCTGGCGGCGCGGACGGCCCCGGCGGCGCGGACGGCGGCGCGCACCCCGCGCGGGTGCTCGACCTCGCGGCGGGCACCGGCAAGCTGACCCGGGCCGTGCGCGCCCTGGGCCACGAGGTGGTGGCCGTCGACCCCAGCGAGGGGATGCTCGCCACGCTGCTGGCCGCCGGCGGCGGGAGCGACCCGGACGTGCACGTGCTGCGCGGCAGCGCCGAGGACGTGCCGCTGCCCGACGCGTGCGTGGACGCGGTGGTGGTCGGGCAGGCCTGGCACTGGGTGCGGCCGCGGGCGGCGGTCGCCGAGGTCGCCCGGGTGCTCCGCCCCGGCGGGGTGCTGGGGCTGGCCTGGAACCGCCGCGACGCGGGAGTGCCGTGGGTGGCGCAGCTGGAGGCCCTGGTCTCCGGCGCCGCCCCCGACCTGGCGGACCCGGCGCAGGACGACGACGGCTGGCCCCGGGTGCCCGGGCCGCTGCGCGACCGCGAGCGCGCCACCTTCCGCGCCGACCAGGTGCTCGCCGGCCCGGCGGCGGTGGCCGCCCTCGCG
>CADCUY010000074.1 GCA_902806005.1 uncultured Quadrisphaera sp.
GGCACCCGCAGGCCGGCGGCGACCAGGCGGCGCAGGAGCTCGCGGGAGCCCACGGGCTGGGCACCGGCGGCCACCAGCTGCGGCACCTGGGTGTCGGGCACGTCGTAGTGGTCGTGGTCGAAGCCCCGCGGCGGCAGCCCGGCGGCGCGGGCGAAGGCGTGCAGCTCCGCGAGCGAGGTGTCGGAGACCAGGTGCGCCCAGTGCCGCCCGTGCGCGGGCCAGCGCGCCTCGTCGACCAGCACCGCCACCCCGGAAGGCTACGTCGCCGACACCGGCTCGCACGTGTGGCCACGAGTGCGCCCACGGGATCACCTGGGACGCACGTGTGGCCACACATGCACCCATGAGGTCAGTGGGGACGCACTCGTGGCCACACGTGCGTCGGGGACGGGGGCGGGACGCCGCGAGGGCGGCACCCCCCGTGGGGAGTGCCGCCCTCGCTGTGTGGTGCTGGGTGGGGCTGGGACTCAGAAGTCCATGCCGCCCATGCCGCCGTCGCCGCCACCGGCACCGCCGGCGGGGGTCTTCTCCGGCTTGTCGGCCACGACGGCCTCGGTGGTGAGGAACAGGCCCGCGATGCTGGCCGCGTTCTGCAGCGCCGAGCGCGTCACCTTGGCCGGGTCGATGATGCCGGCCGCGATGAGGTCGACGTACTCGCCGGTCGCCGCGTCCAGCCCGTGCCCGACGGGCAGGGTGCGCACCTTCTCGGCCACGACGCCGCCCTCGAGGCCGGCGTTGATGGCGATCTGCTTCAGCGGCGCCTGGATGGCCACCTTGACGATGTTCGCCCCGGTCGCCTCGTCGCCGACCAGCTCCAGGGTCGGGAACGCGGTGTTCCCGGCCTGGATCAGCGCCACGCCGCCACCGGCGACGATGCCCTCCTCGACGGCCGCCTTCGCGTTGCGCACGGCGTCCTCGATGCGGTGCTTGCGCTCCTTGAGCTCGACCTCGGTCGCGGCGCCGGCCTTGATGACGGCGACGCCGCCGGCCAGCTTCGCGAGCCGCTCCTGCAGCTTCTCGCGGTCGTAGTCGGAGTCGGAGCGCTCGATCTCCGAGCGGATCTGCGCCACGCGACCGGCGATCTGGTCGGCGTCGCCGGCGCCCTCGACGATCGTGGTCTCGTCCTTGGTGACGACCACGCGACGGGCGCGGCCGAGCAGGTCGAGGGTGGCGGTGTCGAGCTTGAGCCCGACCTCCTCGGAGATGACCTGACCGCCGGTGAGGATCGCGATGTCCTGCAGCATGGCCTTGCGGCGGTCGCCGAAGCCGGGGGCCTTGACGGCGACCGACTTGAAGATGCCGCGGATCTTGTTGACCACCAGGGTGGCCAGCGCCTCGCCGTCGACGTCCTCGGAGATGATCACCAGCGGCTTGCCCGACTGGGTGACCTTCTCCAGCAGGGGCAGCAGGTCCTTGATGGAGGAGACCTTGGAGTTGACGATCAGGACGTACGGGTCGTCGAGCTCCGCCTCCTGGCGCTCGGCGTCGGTGACGAAGTAGGGCGAGATGTAGCCCTTGTCGAAGCGCATGCCCTCGGTGAGCTCGAGCTCGAGGCCGAAGGTGTTCGACTCCTCGACCGTGATCACGCCCTCCTTGCCGACCTTGTCGAGCGCCTCGGCGATCAGCTGGCCGATGGCCGGGTCGGCCGCGGAGATGGACGCGGTGGCCGCGATCTGCTCCTTGGTCTCGACCTCCTTGGCGTCGGCGAGCAGCTGGGCGGTGACGGCGGCGACGGCCTTGTCGATCCCCTTCTTCAGGGCGATCGGGTTGGCGCCGGCGGCCACGTTGCGCAGGCCCTCGCGCACCAGGGCCTGGGCCAGCACGGTGGCGGTGGTGGTGCCGTCGCCCGCGACGTCGTCGGTCTTCTTGGCGACCTCCTTGACGAGCTCGGCGCCGATCTTCTCGTACGGGTCCTCGAGCTCGATCTCCTTGGCGATGGAGACGCCGTCGTTGGTGATCGTGGGGGCGCCCCACTTCTTCTCGAGCACGACGTTGCGGCCCTTGGGGCCGAGGGTGACCTTGACCGCGTCGGCGAGGGTGTTCATGCCCCGCTCGAGGCCGCGGCGGGCCTCCTCGTTGAAGGAGATGGTCTTCGCCATGGTGGGAGTTCCTCCGGGTGGCAGCAGTGGGTGGTCGCCCCGGTGCCCGCGACGGACGCCGGCCCCGTCGGCGGTCACGTCCCGCCGGCGCTGCCAGCTCACCGAGACGACCGGAGGAGCGGCGCTCCCCCGACGTCAGCTGGCACTCGCCCATGACGAGTGCCAGGTCACAGTATTGGCACTCTCCATGCCCGAGTGCAAACGGGGTCCCCACCGGACGGGGCAGCGGAGCGCGGGCAGCGAGACGGCGCCGCACCCGGTGGGGGTGCGGCGCCGTCGCGAGGAGCGGGCGCGCTCAGGAGAGGCGGACGGCCTCGGCCTGCGGGCCCTTCTGGCCGGTGCCGACCTCGAACTCCACCTGCTGCCCCTCCTCGAGGGAGCGGTAGCCGTCCATCTGGATGGCCGACCAGTGCACGAAGACGTCCGGGCCGCCGTCGACGGTGATGAACCCGTACCCCTTCTCCGCGTTGAACCACTTGACGGTCCCCTGCGCCATGTCTCTCCCGTTCGCTGCGCGTGCCGCCGCCGGCGGCGGTTCGACCGCGGGCACCGCGCCCGGGCCGGGTCTCTCGTCCCGCGCGGTCCGTGCGGGACCTCGTGCGACCCCGTGCGCCGGTGGTGCTGGGGACGTGCTCACTCGGTGATCGACCGCCGACAGGGTAGCCACAGCAGCCCTCCGGGCGCGAGGCTCCGGAGGCTCAGTCCACCTGGTCCGCGC
>CADCUY010000075.1 GCA_902806005.1 uncultured Quadrisphaera sp.
GTCGACCGGCTGCCCGAGCCGCCGAGCGCTGCCGCGGCGCGCGGCACCGTGGTGCACGCGGTGCTGGAGCGGCTGTTCGACCTGCCGGCGGCCGAGCGGACGCTCGACGCGGCGGCGGGCATGGTCGACGGCGCCTGGGAGCGGCTGCGCGAGCAGGAGCCGGCCCTGGCGGAGCTGTTCGCCGCCGCGGCGCCGGACGACGCAGCGGGTGACGCGGGTGAGGAGCAGGTGTGGCTGGCGTCGGCGCACCAGCTGCTCGGCCGCTACTTCGAGCTGGAGGACCCCACGCGCCTGGAGCCGGCCGAGCGGGAGCTGTACGTGGAGGTGGAGCTGGGCACCGGGCTGGTGCTGCGCGGCTACGTCGACCGGCTCGACGTCTCCCCCGCGGGCGACCTGCGGGTCGTCGACTACAAGACCGGCCGCTCGCCCGGGGAGGCCTTCGAGTCGCGGGCGATGTTCCAGATGCGCTTCTACGCCCTGGTGCTGTGGCGCCTGCGCGGGGTGGTGCCCCGGCTGCTGCAGCTGATGTACCTCGGCGACGGGCAGGTGCTGCGCTACTCCCCCGACGAGGCGGAGCTGCGCGCCACCGAGCGCCGGCTGGAGGCGCTGTGGCAGGCGATCCAGCGGGCCACCGAGACCGGCGACTGGCGCCCGCGCCGCTCGAAGCTGTGCGGGTGGTGCCCCCACCAGGCCCTGTGCCCGGAGTTCGGCGGCACCCCGCCGCCGCTGCCCGAGCGCGCCGCGGGCCCGGTGGAGGTCGACCTCGCGGCCCCCTCGCAGCCCGTGGCGCCTCAGGACGCGGCGGTCGCCTCGACCTGACGCGGGCTCAGCTGCCCGGAGGCGACCTCCTCGGCCCAGTGGCACGCCACGGCGTGGCCCGACGCCGAGCCGGCCCCCGTGGCACCCGCCCCGGCGAGCCCGGAGCCGGCCAGCCCGGGGCGCAGCGGGATCTCCCGCAGCAGCGGCACCTCGTCGTGGCAGCGGGTGGCCTGCCGGAACGGGCAGCGGGTGTGGAACCGGCACCCGGACGGCGGGGCGGCGGGGCTGGGCAGGTCGCCGGAGAGCAGCACCCGCTGCCGCGCGTCCTCCACCACGGGGTCGGGCACGGGGATCGCCGACATCAGGGCGATCGTGTACGGGTGCAGCGGGGCGGTGTACAGCGCGTCCCCGCGGCCCTGCTCGACCACGGTGCCCAGGTACATCACCGCGACGGCGTCGCTGATGTGGCGCACCACGGCCAGGTCGTGCGCGATGACGACGTAGGTCAGGCCCAGCCGCTCCTGCAGGTCCTCGAGCAGGTTCACCACCTGCGCCTGCACCGAGACGTCCAGCGCGCTCACCGGCTCGTCGGCCACGACGAGGTCGGGCTCGACCGCCAGCGCCCGGGCGATGCCGATCCGCTGGCGCTGCCCCCCGGAGAACTCGTGCGGGTAGCGGCCGGCCGCCGAGCCGGGCAGGCCCACCAGCTCCAGCAGCTCGCGCACCCGCGCCTCCCGCCACCCGGTGACCGCGCGCCGCGACGGCCGCGGCCCGCCCGCGCCGGTGCCGCCCTCGCTGTCGCGCGGGCCCAGCCCGTGCGCGACCAGCGGCTCGGCGAGGAGGCTCTGCACCGACTGGCGCGGGTCGAGGCTGGCCATCGGGTCCTGGAAGACCATCTGCATGCGCCGGCGCAGCAGGCGCAGCGGCTCGCGGGGCAGGGCGCGCACGTCGGTGCCGTCGAAGACGACCTCGCCGGCGGTGGGCTCGGTCAGCCGCAGGACGGCCCGGCCCAGGGTCGACTTCCCGCAGCCCGACTCCCCCACCAGCCCGAGGGTCTCCCCGCGGCGCACGTCGAGGTCGACCCCGTCGACCGCGCGCACCGGCGGCCCGCCGCCGCGCAGCAGGCCCCCGCGCCCGGGGTAGTGCACCTGCAGGCCGCGCACCCGCAGCAGGACCTCGTCGTCGCTCACGGCTGCTCCACCGGGGCCGGGTGCACGCACCGCACCAGGTGCCCGGGCGCCGCACCGGCCCCGGCGTCGGGGGCGAGCACCAGGTCGCCGCGCCGGCAGGCGTCGTCCCCGGCGGTGCACCGCGGCGCGAACGCGCACGCCTCCGACCAGGCCACCACGTCGCGCGGGGTGCCCGGGATCGGCGTCAGCCGCTCGGGGCGGGGCCCGTCCAGGCGCGGCACCGAGGCCAGCAGCCCCGCGGTGTAGCGGTGCCGGGGCCGGGCGAACAGCTCCCGGCGCGGCGCCTGCTCCACGACGCGGCCGGCGTACATCACCGTGACGTCGTCGCACACGCCCGCGACCACCCCCAGGTCGTGGGTGATCAGGAGCATCGCCGTGCCCTGCTCGCGCACCAGGGTGGAGAGCAGGTCGATCACCTGGGCCTGGATGGTCACGTCCAGGGCCGTGGTCGGCTCGTCGGCGATGACCAGCCGGGGGTCGCAGGCCAGGGCGATGGCGATCATCACGCGCTGGCGCATCCCGCCGGACAGCTGGTGGGGGAACTCGCGCACCCGCCGCCGCGGGTCGGGGATGCCCACCCGGCCCAGCAGCTCCACCGCGCGCTCCTTCGCGGCGGCGCGGCCGGCGCCGGTGTGCCGCCGGACCACCTCGGTGATCTGCAGGCCGACGGGCACCACGGGGTTCAGCGAGCTCATCGGGTCCTGGAAGACCATCGCCAGCTCGCGCCCGCGCAGGTCGGCCAGCCGGGCGCGGGGCACGGTCAGCAGGTCCTCGCCGGCGAACAGGGCCCGGCCCTCCACGCGGTTGCCGCGCGCGGGCAGCAGCCCGGTCAGGGCCAGGGAGGTCACCGACTTGCCGCTGCCCGACTCCCCCACCAGGGCCATCACCCGGCCGGGGCGGACGTCGAAGGAGACCCCGTCGACCGCGCGCACCTCGCTGCGCCCGGAGCCCCGGCGCGCGGTGAAGGTCACGGAGAGGTCCTGCACCGACAGCAGCGGCGGCTCCGCCGACGGCGTCGCGGGCCCCGCCGGCCCCGCCGCGCCGGCGGGCGCCACCGCGCTCACCGCCGGCCCTTGGGGTCGAGGGCCTCGCGCAGCGACTCGCCGAGCAGCGTGAACCCGAGCGCGGTCACCGCGATGCACGCGCCGGGCAGCAGCGCCAGGTGCGGGTCGGACTGCAGCCGCGCCTGGGCCCGGACCAGCAGCCGGCCCCACTCCGCGGTCGCCGGGTTGCCGTCGCCCAGGCCCAGGTAGCTCAGCGCCGCCACCTCGATGATCGCCGTGCCCAGCACCAGGGTGGCCTGGACGATCACCGGGCCGAGGGAGTTGGGCAGCACGTGGCTCATCACCACCGTGCGGTGGCGCAGGCCCAGGCTGCTGGCGGCCAGCACGTAGTCGGAGCCGCGCTGGGCGAGCATCGAGCCGCGCAGCAGCCGCGCGAAGATCGGCACCTGCGCGGCGGCGATGGCGAGCATCACCGAGATCGGGCTCTGCCCCAGCAGCGCGGCGATGCTCACCGCCAGCAGCAGGCTGGGGATCGACAGCATGATGTCGACCACCCGCATCACCGCGACGTCGACCCAGCCGCCGAACGCCCCGGCGAGCACGCCCAGGGCCATCCCGGCCGCGAGGCCCAGCGACGTCGAGACCACCCCGATGACCAGCGACTGGCGGGCGCCGTAGACGAGCTGGGTGAGCAGGTCGACCCCGGAGGCGTCGAGGCCGAGGGGGTGCTCGGGCGAGGGCCCGGGCACCGAGGACGGGGTGACGCCGTTGCCGGGCAGGGCCCGCCCGGGCTCGTACCCGGCGAGCAGCGGCGCGGCCAGGGCCACGAGCAGGAAGGCGGCGACGAGCACCGCGCCGACGATCGCCGTGGGGTCGCGGCGCAGCCGGCGCCAGGCGCCGCGCACGAGGCTGACGCCGGGCTCGTCGACGGGCCCGGGAGCGGACGGGGCGCCGGCGGCGGCCGGCGGGGGGAGCACAGCGGTCACGAGACGCGCACCCTCGGGTCGATGACGCCGTAGAGGACGTCGACGGTCAGGTTCACCAGCGCGTACACGAGCGCGATGAACAGGATGTAGCCCTGCAGCACGGCGTAGTCCAGCTGGCTGATCGCGGTGAACAGGTAGCTGCCGATGCCGTTGATCGCGAAGACCGACTCGGTCAGCACCGCCCCCGAGAGCAGCAGCCCGGTCTGCAGCCCGATGGTGGTGACCACCGGCAGCAGGGCGTTGCGCAGCACGTGCCGGCGGCGGACGACGGAGGCGGCGAGGCCCTTGGACTCCGCGGTGCGCACGAAGTCCTCGCCGAGGACCTCCAGCACCGAGGCCCGGGTGATCCGCACGACGATCGCCAGCGGGATGGTGCCCAGCGCCAGGCCGGGCAGCACCAGGTGCACCAGCGCGTCGAGGGCGGCGTCCCACTCGCGGGTCAGCAGCCCGTCGAGCACGTAGAAGTCCGTCACGTGGGTGGCGTCGATCCGCACGTCCTGGCGCCCGTCGGTGGGCAGCCACCCGAGCCACTGCGCGAAGACCAGCTTCAGCAGGTAGGCCAGGAAGAACACCGGCACGACCACGCCGAGCAGGGACCCCCCCACGGTCAGCCCGTCGAGCCAGCTCCCGGCGCGGCGCGCCGCCAGGTAGCCGAGCGGGATGCCGAGCCCGACGGCGAAGACCAGGGCCGCGAGGGTCAGCTCGACCGTCGCCGGGAAGCGGCTGACGAAGCTGGCCACCACCGGCTCCCCGGTGTAGCCGGAGGAGCCGAGGTCGCCGGTGAGCACCTGGCGCACGTAGATGCCGAACTGCACCAGCAGCGGCTCGTCGAACCCGTACAGCTCGTTGACGGCCTCGATGCCCGCGGGCGTCGCGCGCTGGCCCAGCAGCGCCCGCGCCGGGTCGCCGGGCAGGGCGCGCACCCACAGGAACAGGAGCACGACCAGCCCGGCGAGCACCGGCACCACGAGCAGCAGCCGGCGGGCGATGAACCGGATCACGGCGTGAACCCCATCACACCGCCCGCTCAGCGGCTCCGGCGGCTCACTCCTCGGCCAGCGTGATGGTGTTCCACACCTCGTCCTGCACCGGGCTGGGCTCGTAGCCCTCGACCCGCGGGGAGAACGCCAGCGACGGCACCGGGCTGGCCAGCGGGACGCCCGGCACGAACTGGGCGATCTGCTCGTTGACGGCGGCGTACGCCGGCTCCTGCTCCTCCGGCGTCGGCAGGCCGCGGGCCTGCGTCAGCGCCGAGAACAGCTCGGGGTTGTCGAAGCCCCACTCGGGCCCGGCGGTGCCGAAGAAGGTGCCGACGAAGTTGTCGGGGTCGTTGTAGTCGCCGGTCCAGCCCAGCAGGTGGATGCCGTGGTCGGGGGTGCCGTTGATCCGGTCGAGGTAGTCGGTCCAGGCGTCCTGCTGCGGGTTCACGGTGATGCCGACGGCCTGCAGCTGGCTCTGCAGCGCGAGGAAGGTGTCCTCCGGGGTCGGCATGTACGGCCGGGAGACCCCGGTCGGGTAGTTGAAGGTCACGCTCAGGTCGGGGACCCCGGCCTCGGCCAGCAGCGCCCGCGCCCGGTCGGGGTCGTAGGGGTACTGGGTGACCTGGTCGTTGTAGCCGACCACCAGGTCGGGCATGAACTGGGTCGCCGGCGTGGTGCCCTCGGGCAGCGACTGGCTGATCAGCGCGTCGCGGTCGATCGCGTGGGCGATGGCCTGGCGCACCCGCACGTCCTGCAGCTCCGGCACGGCCTGGTTGAAGCCCAGGTAGAGGATGTTGAACGGCGCGCGGTCGGCGATGGTGAAGCCCTCGGCCTCGAGGCCCTCGACGTCGCCGGGCGAGACCAGGTCGTAGCCGTCGATGTCGCCCGACTGCAGCGCCTGCAGGCGCGCGTTCCCGTCCGGGATGGTGCGGATGATCACCTCGTCGACGGAGGCGGCCTCGCCCCAGTAGTCGTCGTTGCGGGTGAGGGTGACCTGCTGGCCGCGCTCCCAGCTCTCGAACCGGAACGGCCCGGTGCCGGTGGGGTTCTCGGTGGCGTAGGCCGAGAAGCGGGGGTCGTCCTCGCTGCCCTCGGTGCCGTCGGCGTCGAACTCCTCCAGCGCGGTGGGGCTCTGCATCGAGAAGGCGGGCAGCGACAGCGACGGGATGAACCCGGCGAAGGGCTGGGTCAGGGTGACCGTGGCCTGCAGCTCCTCGTCGGCGGTGCACCCGCCGTAGATGCCGCCCTCCAGGGCCGGGTCGTCGCTGCTGGCGAAGCCGCGGAAGAGGTTGCCGTAGTAGTACGACAGGTTCGGGCTCTGGTTGACGCCCTCCCAGGCGTACCAGCGGTCGAAGTTCGCGCAGACCGCCTCGGCGTCGAACGGGGTGTCGTCGTGGAAGCTCACCCCCTCCTGGAGGGTGAAGGTGTGGCTGAGCCCGTCCTCGGAGGTCGTCCACTCCGTGGCCAGCAGCGGCGCCGGGTCGGCGGTGCCGGGCACGGTGCCGACCAGGCCCTCGAAGATCTGCCGGGCCACGCGGAAGGTCTCGCCGTCGCTGCCGAAGGCCGGGTCGAGCATCACCGGGTCGGAGGACGCGGCGAAGACGAACGTCCCGCCGCCCTCGCCACCGCCGGAGCCGCCGCCCTCGGGCTCGCGCTCGCTGGCCGCGCAGCCGGAGCCGGCCACGGCCAGGGCCGCCGCCCCGACCACCGCTGCCGCCCGGCGCCAGCCCCGTCCGCGCCGCGACCGGGCGCCCGTGCGATCCAGAGATCCGCTCATCGGCGCACCGTACTTCGCCCCGGCAGGGCCGTGGTGCCCCTCGTCACAGCCGGAGGTCACGATCCGGTCACGCGACGACGGGACCGGGGGCCGCGAGCGCGGCCAGCGCGGCGACGTCGAGACCGGCCAGGGTGTCGACCACGACCAGGCCGGGCGGGGCGTGCGGCGGCCGGGGCAGGGCCACCAGGTGCTCGACCCCGAGGGTGGGCACCCCGGCTGCGGTGGCGCTGGCGACCCCGGGAAGGGAGTCCTCGATCGCCAGGCAGCGGGCGGGGTCGACGCCGAGGGCGGCGGCAGCGGTCAGGTACGGCTCGGGGTGGGGCTTGCCGCGGGTGACGGCGTCGCCGGTGACCACCGCGCCGAAGGTCCCCGCCGGCAGGGCCGCGACGACGGCGTCGACCAGCGGGGCCCACGAGGCGGTCACCAGGGCGCAGGGCACCGACAGGCGCCCGGCGTCGGCCAGCAGCTCCCGGGCCCCCGGCATCCACGGCACCCGTGCCCGCACCCGGTCGCGGACGTCGGCGGTGAGCAGCGCGACGATCCGCTCCGGCGCCAGCCGCACCCCGCCGCGCTCGACGAGGGCCGCCGCGGAGTCGAGCAGCGCGCGGCCGACCAGGGACCGCGCGTCCTCGTCGGTCCACCGCTCGCCGTGCTCGGCGACGAGCGCGTGCTCGGCGGCGATCCAGTACGGCTCGGTGTCGACCAGGGTGCCGTCCATGTCCCACAGCAGGGCCGCGGGCAGGGGCGGGGGGCCGGCGCCGGGAGTCGTCACCGTCGGGAGGCTAGCTCCGCTCAGGTCTCGTAGGGGTCGTCGGGCACCGGCACCGGGCGCACCGACTCGGCCACGAAGCGGGGCGGCCCGCTGGCCGTCGCGCCGTCGCCGTCGTAGGTCATGACGACCTCGACCCACTGGTCGGCGGGCGGCGCGGGGGTGCCCGGCGGCAGGTCGAGGTCGATCTGCGCGGGGGTGCCGTCGGCGGCGCAGCAGCGGATGACGAACCGGGTGAGCAGCACGCTGCCCTCGCCCTCGGCCGGCACGACGAAGCCGGTGGTGCGCACCCGGGTGCCCGCCAGGGTCTCCGCCTCGTCGTAGAGGGCGCGGCGCACGGTCTCGGCGAGCTCGACGTCGGCCACCCCGTCCTCGCCGACCGGCAGGGCCGCGTAGCCGGTGCGCTCGTCGGGCAGGGTGCTGCCGGCCGAGCGCGCGGCGGAGAAGGCGCCCAGGGAGGGCGGGGCGACGACGTAGGCCACGGCGAGCGGCAGGAGGAGGAGGGCGGCGACGCCGGGGGCGCCGGAGTGGGCGTGCCCGTGCCCGTCGTCCGCGGCGTGGGCGTGCCCGTCGTCCCCGTGCCCGTCGCCCCCGTGCCCGTCGTCGGCGGCGGCGCGCAGGCGCCACAGCCCGGAGAGCCCCAGCAGGGCCAGCAGCACCCCGGAGGCGATGAGCACCCAGAACATCCCGACGCGCACGTACGCGGTGTACGCGCCGGTGAGCGCCAGCCGCAGGGTCACCACGCCGGTCAGCAGCACCAGCAGCGGCCCGAGCGCCGGGCGCAGCGAGGCCCAGACGGACGACTCCGCCGGCGCTGCGGCGGGGGCGGGCGCGTTCACAGCACCACCGCCGCGACGAGCAGCGCCGAGCCGACGGCGCAGACGAAGGCCAGCGGCGCGAAGCGCAGCGCGAAGGCGCGCCCGAAGGTGCCGACCTGCAGGGCGACGAGCTTGACGTCGACCATCGGGCCCACGGTGAGGAAGACCAGCCGGGCGGTGAGGGAGAACTGGCTCAGCCCGGCGGCGACGAAGGCGTCGGCCTCGGAGCAGATCGACAGGACCACCGCGAGCACCGCGAGCGCGGCGATGGCGAGCACCTCGTTGCCGGCGACCACGTCGAGCACCGAGCGGGGCACCACCACCTGCAGGGTCGCGGCGAGCGCCGCGCCGAGCACGAGGTAGCCGCCGGCGTGGAGGAAGTCGTGGGCCGCGGTCTGCTGGAGCACGGCCCAGCGCTGGGCCCGCACCACGGTGGGGGCGGAGGGGTGGCGCGAGCGCACGGGGGTGCGCACGCGGGTCCACACCAGCCCGACGGCGACGGCGGCGAGCAGCCCGGCGGCGAACCGGGCCGCGGCGACCTCCGGCAGGCCGGGGAAGGCCACGAAGGTGGCGACGATGACGACGGGGTTGATCGCCGGCGCGGCGAGCAGGAAGGTCAGCGCCGCGGCGGCGGGCACCCCGCGGTCGACCAGCCGACCGGCGACGGGCACCGAGCTGCACTCGCACCCGGGCAGCACCGCGCCGGAGAGCCCGGCGACGGGCACGGCGAGCACCTGCCGGCGCGGGAGCAGGGCGGTGAACGCCCCGGCGGGCACGAAGGCGGCGAGGATCCCGCTGACGACGACGCCGAGCACGAGGAACGGCGTGGCCTGCAGGGTGATCGCCAGCAGCACCGTGCACCAGGCCTGGACGGCGGGCCGGTCGAGGGCGCCGGTGGCGTCCAGGGTCAGGGCCGCGGTGGGCGCCGCCAGGCCGATCAGCCCCACGACCACCGGGTCGGGGCCGCGGGCGGGGCCCCGGTCTG
>CADCUY010000076.1 GCA_902806005.1 uncultured Quadrisphaera sp.
CGGCGGCCGGGGCGGCGCCCGGCCCGGCGGAGGAACCAGGCCCGTCGGCGCGAGCGGCGGCGGCGGCGTCGTCGTCGTCGGAGTGCAGGGGCGCGGGACGGCCGACGTGGTAGCCCTGCGCCACGTCGCAGCCGAGGGCGCGCACCTGCTCCAGGACGGCGGCGCTCTCCACGCCCTCGGCGACGACGGTCATCCCCGCGCGGTGCGCGATGGCGACCACCGCCTCGATGATCGTCTCGTCCAGGCCCGTGCGCCCGACGTCCGCGAGCCGGGTGACGAAGGCGCGGTCGACCTTGACCTCGGTGAAGGGCAGGGTGCCGAGCAGGGCCAGGGAGGTGCTGCCCTGCCCGAAGTCGTCCAGGCTCAGCCCCACGCCCGCGTCGCGCAGGCGGCCCAGCGTCGCCCGGACGGCGTCGACGTCGTCCACCAGCGCCGACTCGGTCATCTCCAGGGTCAGCTGCACCGGCGCGGCCCCGGTGACCTCCAGCACCTCCACCACGCGCTCGGCGAAGTGCGGGTCCCGCAGCGACGACGGTGAGACGTTGACCGCCACGCCGCGGTGCCCGGGCGTCCGGGCCAGGTCGGCCAGGGCGCGGTGCAGCACCCACCAGGTCAGGGCGTGCACCTGCCCCGTGGTCTCGGCCAGGGGCAGGAACTCGCCCGGCCCGAGCAGGCCGCGGCGGGGGTGCCGCCAGCGCACCAGGGCCTCGGCCCGGCTCGCGCCGGCCCCGGCGAGGTCGACCAGGGGCTGGTAGTGCAGCACGAGCTGGTCGGCGGTGAGGGCCTCGGTCAGCTCCGCCTGGAGCAGCAGCTGCTCCAGGCCCTCGGCGCCCGCGGCCGGGCCCGCGCCGCGCTCGCGGCCGGACGGGTCGGCGCAGTGCGCGCCGAGGCCGGTGCGCTTGGCGTCGTACATCGCCGCGTCCGCGTGCCGCAGCAGGTCCTCGACGCTGCTGCCGTGGTCGCGGGCCGAGGCCAGCCCGAGGCTCCCCGAGACCGGCAGCAGGTTCTCGCCCACCTGGCACGGGGCGTGCAGCGCCTCCAGCACCCGGGCGATCACCGGACGGGCCTCCTCGACGGTGACGCCGGGCAGCACGAGCCCGAACTCGTCGCCGCCGAGGCGCGCGACGGTGTCGTCGCTGCGCACCGCCTCGACCAGGCGCTGCGCCACGACCTGCAGCAGCACGTCGCCGGCGGCGTGGCCGAGGGTGTCGTTGACCAGCTTGAACCGGTCGAGGTCGACGATGGCGACCACGACGTCGCGGCGCCCGTCGCCGAGGGCGGCCTGGGCCCTGCGGCGGAACAGCGAGCGGTTGGGCAGCCCCGTCAGCGGGTCGTGGTTGGCCTGGTGGTCGGTCTCGTCCAGCTGCAGGCGCAGGCGCCGCGTCACCACCCAGGCGAGGACGGCGACGACGCCGTACAGGCCGCCCAGGCCGCCGAGGAGCACGGCGCCGAAGGCCCGGGACTGCTCCTCCACCTGCACCGCGACGGCCTCGTAGGGCAGCAGCACGTGCAGGACGCCGAGCACCCGGCCGTCCGAGGGCGCGGTGACCGGGGTGTGCACCGAGACCGCCCGCACCGTGCGGCCGCCCAGCCAGCCGGGCAGCGCCTCCGTGCTCAGGGCCGCCGGGGCCTCGCCGCGGGGGTCGGCCAGCACCTGCGCGAGCTCGGGGTCGCGCGGGTAGCGACCGACGTCCTGGGGCGGGAAGACCACGCGTCCGGCGGGGGAGACCAGCCAGAGGCCGACCACCCGCCCGTCGCGCAGGGCGGCGTCCGCGGAGGCCCCGAGCTCGGCCACCGTGCTGATCTGCAGGCCCTGCTCGAGGTCGCGGCCCGCGATGGCGGGCTGCACGGAGGCCTGGGCGAGCAGGCGGGCGCTGGAGCGGGCGTCGTCGAGGGTCCGCTCCGCGGTGGCGGTGCGGTGCACGCGGTCGAGGGCGGCACCGAGCCCGAGCACCGGCACGAGCAGCACCACGGCGAAGACGGCGAGCAGCCGGCGCGCGGAGGTGGCACGGGCGCGCCGGGACGAGCGCACCGACCCCGTCGCTGCGCCGCGCGTCCTGACGCCCGCTACCTGCACGGGGACTCATCGGCGGGCCGGGCCGCCCCCTTGAGCCGCCCGCGCGCCCTCACCCACCCGCGGGGGATCAGTCCTCGTCGTCGGCGGCGGCCAGGTTCTCGTTGCTCGACAGGGTGCGCAGGTCGGCGTGGTCGAGGTACAGCACGCCGTTGAGGTGGTCGGTCTCGTGCTGGACGATGCGCGCGGGCCAGCCGCTGAGCTCCTCGACCTGCGCGCGACCGGCCGCGTCGGCCCAGTGCAGGCGCACCCGGTGCGGTCGGGCGACCACCGCCTGGTAGCCGTCGACGCTGAGGCAGCCCTCGAAGAACGGCACCCGCTGCTCGCCGACCACCTCGTAGCGCGGGTTGACCAGCACCCGGAAGGGCAGCGCCGTCCGCTCCCGCGGGTCGTCGTCCTCCCCGTCGTCGCCGGCGGACCCCTCGTCCTCCGCCACGGCCAGCGCCAGGCCCAGGCCGATCTGCGGGGCCGCGAGCCCCACCCCGGGCGCGTCGTGCATGGTCAGGCGCATGGCCTCGACCAGCTCGGCGAACAGCTCGTCGCTGAGCTGGCCGTCGTAGGGCTCGGCCACCCGCCGCAGCACCGGGTCGCCGGCCTGCACGATCGGCAGCACCCGGGGGCCCTGCCGCAGCAGCCGCCCGACCTGGCGGCGCAGCTCCTTGCTCACGCTCCACCCCTCCCCGTGCCCTCGTGGCCCGTGCCGTCGCCGCGCGTCGCCCCTCCGCCGGTGCGCACGAGCAGGGCCACCGGCAGGTCGGCCAGCAGCTCGGCCAGGGGCGTGGTGCCCCCCTCGACCTCGGCGCCGGTCAGCTCGTCGCGCCACCGGCCCTCCGGCAGCGCCACCGTGTGCTGGCCCCACCCGCCGTTGCGCTCCAGCGCCACCTGCAGCCGGGTGGCCACCACCACGACGTCGACGACGTCGCCGGCGCCGCGGCCGAAGGCGAGGGCGCTGCCCGTGGAGGTCGCGACCGCCGCGTAGGTGGTGCCCTCGCCCACGAAGACCTCGGACCGGGCCCGGCGCAGCCGCAGGGCGCGGGCGGTGACGAGCAGCTTCTCGTCGTGCAGGTCGGCCGGGCGCGCCCCGGCGTCCAGCCGGGCCAGCCGGGCGCGGCGGTCGTCGTGGTCGACCGGGCGCCGGTTGTCGGGGTCGACCAGCGAGAGGTCGACGAGCTCGGTGCCCTGGTAGACGTCGGGCACGCCGGGCATGGTCAGCTGCACGAGCTTCTGCCCGAGCACCCCCACCCGCACCGCGGGGGCGATCCGGTGGTCGAACGCGCCCAGCGCGGCCAGCAGCGCCTCGTCGCCGAGCACCCCCACGACGAAGTCGCGCACGGCCCCCTCGTAGGCCTCGTCCGGGGAGGTCCAGCTCGTGTGCAGCTTGGCCTCCCGGGTGGCCTTCTCCAGGTACCCCAGCAGGCGCGCGGCGCTGATCGGGCCGCCGGGGCGGCCTCCGTCGCCCTCGCCCGAGCCCCAGGTGCCCACCAGCGTCTGCCACACCAGCAGCTCCGTGGCCGGGTCGAGCAGCACCGACCGGTGCGCCGCGGCGGCCTCGCGCCAGGCCCGCACGTGCTCGGACCACTCGCCCGGCAGCTCCGAGAGCACGGCCAGGCGGGCCCGCACGTCCTCGCTGCGCTTGGTGTCGTGGGTCGACAGCGTGGTCATCGCCACCGGCCACCGCTCGACCTTCTCGGCGCAGTAGGCGTGGAACTCGTCGGGCACGATGCCCAGGCGGTCGGGGTCGCCGCCCACCTCGTTGAGCGAGGAGAGGCGGAACCAGCGGTAGAACGCGGTGTCCTCGACGCCCTTGGCCATCACCGGCCCGCAGGTCTGCTGGAAGCGGACGACCAGCTCGCGCCGGTCGGCGTCGTCGATCCGCCCGGCGCTGCCGACCTCGAGGCCGAGCACCAGGTCGCGGACGACGTCGAGGGTGTCGTGCCGCTCCTCGGCCAGGTGCTTGCGCGCCACGGCCGCGGCCGCGTCGACGGCCTCCACCGCCGCGTGGTCGGCGACCTCGCCCGGCACCACGTAGGCCCGGTAGCGGTCGAAGGCCACCAGCAGCTCCACCACGCACTCGCGCAGGCCGCGCTCGGTGTGGTCGCGCAGGCGCACGTCGGCGGCGCAGATGCCGCGCAGCAGCTCGGTGAGGCGGTGCACCTCCGCGTACAGCCCGTGCTCGACGACCTCGCGCTTGGCCTCCTCGACCACGGCCGCGAAGCCGCGCACGTCGCCGGTCACCTCGGTGAGCAGCGCCGAGAGCGGAGCCGCGCCGGCGGGGTCGACGAACAGGCCGCCCACCCGCAGCAGCGCGTCGTAGCCGGTGGTGCCCGCGCAGGGCCAGTCGTCGGGCAGGTCCTCGGTGCCCTCGGTGATCTTCTCCACGACCACCCACGCGCCCCCGGTGCGCTCGTGCAGCCGCCGCACGTAGCCGCGGGGGTCGGCCAGCCCGTCGGGGTGGTCGATGCGCAGCCCGTCGAGGCTGCCGTCGGCCAGCAGCTCCAGGAGCAGGCGGTGGGTGGCGTCGAAGACCTCGGGGTCCTCGACGCGGATCGCGGCCAGCGTGTCGACGTCGAAGAAGCGGCGGTAGTTCAGCTCCTCGTCGGCCACGCGCCAGTGCGCGAGCCGGTACCACTGGCGGTCGACCAGCTCGGCCAGCGGCAGCGACTCGGTGCCGGGCCGCACCGGGAAGACGTGGTCGTAGTAGCGCAGCAGCGGCCCCGAGCCCCCTGCGCCGCCGGAGCCTCCCGGGCCGGGGACGCCCGGGTCGCCGTCGAGGTCGAGCACCAGCTCGCCCGCGCCCAGCACCTGCCCGATCCGGGAGCCGAGCACCGGCATCAGCAGCGCGCCGTGGCCGCTGCTGCCGGCCTCGTCGGACCAGTCCACGTCGAACCAGCGCGCGAAGGGGGAGTCGGGGCCGTCGCGCAGCACCGACCACAGCGGGGCGTTGCGCCACGCCGGCGTCGGCACCGCCATGTGGTTGGGCACCACGTCGGCGACCGCGCCCATCCCGCGCCCGTGCAGGGCCCCGACGAGCACGTCGAAGGCCTCGCGGCCCCCGGCCTCGGGGTTGATCCGGGTGTGGTCGACGACGTCGTAGCCGTGCGAGGAGCCCGGGGCGGCCGCCAGCACGGGGGAGAGGTAGGCGTGGCTGACGCCGAGGGAGTCCAGCTGCGCGACCACCGCGGCGGCGTCGTCGTAGCCGAACTCCGACCGCACCTGCAGGCGGTAGGTCGAGACCGGCTGCGGCCGCCCCGCCGAGGGCCGGTGGGCGGGGTTCGCCCGGGGCCCGGCGGCGGCCGACGGGCCCTGCCCGGGTGCCGCGCTCACGCGTAGGTCTCCTCGACGGCCGGGCGCTGGAGCACCACGAGGCTGCGCCCGCGCAGGGTGGCGACCTTCCGGGCCTTGACCTCCTCGCCCTCGACCAGCCGGCCGGCGGTGTCGAGGACGACGGTCCACACCGCGGCGTAGTTCCCGTCGGGCAGGGTGAAGTCGACAGGTTCGTGGCTGGCGTTCATCAGCAGCAGGAACGAGTCGTCGACGATCTTCTCGCCCCGCGGGCTCGGCTCGAGGATCGCCGAGCCGTTGAGGAACACCGCGACGGCGCGGGCGTAGCCGGTCTGCCAGTCGGCCTCGGCCATGTGCCGCCCGCTGGGGGCGAACCAGGCGATGTCGCCCAGCGGCGACTCGCCGCCGTGGTCGCTGCTGCCCGCGAAGAACCGGCGCCGGCGGAAGACGGGGTGGTCGTGGCGCAGGTGCACGACCTGCTGGGTGAACTTCAGCAGCTCCCGCTGCTCCTCGCTGAGGTCCCAGTCGACCCAGCTGATCTCGTTGTCCTGGCAGTAGCCGTTGTTGTTGCCGCCCTGCGTGCGGCCCAGCTCGTCGCCGTGGAGGATCATCGGGACGCCCTGGGAGAACAGCAGGGTGGCCATGAGGTTGCGCTGCTGGCGGGCCCGCAGCCGCTTGACCTCCAGGTCGTCGGTCTCGCCCTCGACCCCGCCGTTCCACGAGCGGTTGTGGTTCTCCCCGTCCATCCCCCCCTCGCCGTTGGCGTCGTTGTGCTTCTCGTTGTACGAGACGAGGTCGCGCAGGGTGAAGCCGTCGTGGGCGGTGACGAAGTTGATGCTGGCGATCGGCTTGCGCCCCGAGTGCTCGTAGAGGTCGGACGAGCCGGAGATCCGGGAGGCGAACTCGCCGAGGGTCGAGGACTCCCCGCGCCAGAAGTCGCGCACGGTGTCGCGGTACTTGCCGTTCCACTCCGTCCACAGCGGGGGGAACCCGCCCACCTGGTAGCCGCCGTCGCCGACGTCCCAGGGCTCGGCGATCAGCTTGACCTGGCTGACCACCGGGTCCTGCTGGATCAGGTCGAAGAACGCGGAGAGCCGGTCGACCTCGTGGAACTGGCGCGCCAGGGTGGAGGCCAGGTCGAACCGGAAGCCGTCGACGTGCATGTCGGTCACCCAGTACCGCAGCGAGTCCATGATCAGCTGGAGCACGTGCGGCGAGCGCATGAGCAGCGAGTTGCCGGTGCCCGTGGTGTCGAAGTAGTGCGCCCGGTCGGAGTCGACCAACCGGTAGTACGCGGCGTTGTCCAGGCCGCGGAAGGCGAGGGTGGGGCCCATCTGGTTGCCCTCGGCGGTGTGGTTGTAGACCACGTCGAGGATCACCTCGATGCCCGCCTCGTGCAGGGAGCGGACCATCGCCTTGAACTCCATCACCTGCTGGCCGCGGGTGCCGGTGGAGGCGTAGGCGTTGTGGGGCGCGAAGAAGCCGATGGTGTTGTAGCCCCAGTAGTTGCTCAGGCCCTTCTCGACCAGGTGCGTGTCCTGGACGAACTGGTGCACCGGCATCAGCTCGATCGCCGTCACCCCGAGGGAGACCAGGTGGTCGATCATCGCCGGGTGGCCGATGCCGGCGTAGCTGCCGCGCACCTCCTCGGGCAGGCCGGGGTGGGTCTGGGTCAGGCCCTTCACGTGCGCCTCGTAGATGACGCTCTCGTGGTACTCGCGGTGCGGCGGGCGGTCGGTGCCCCAGTCGAAGTAGGGGTTGACGACCACCGAGTACATCGTGTGCTCGAGGCTGTCGGCGTCGTTGCGGCGGCTCGGCGCGCTGAACCGGTAGGAGAACAGCGACTCGTCGCCGTCGACCTGCCCGTCCACGGCCTTGGCGTAGGGGTCGAGCAGCAGCTTGTTCGGGTTGCACCGGTGGCCCGCCGACGGGTCGAAGGGGCCGTGCACCCGGAACCCGTAGCGCTGGCCGGGCTGCAGGCCCGGCAGGTAGGTGTGCCAGACGAAGCCGTCGACCTCGGTCATCTCGACGCGGGTCTCGACGACGGACCGCTTGCTGCGGCTGCTCGCGTCGTCGATCAAGCAGAGCTCGACCCGCTCGGCGACCTCGGAGAAGACGGCGAAGTTGGTGCCCGTGCCGTCGTAGGTCGCGCCGAGGGGGTAGGGGCGCCCGGGCCAGATCTGCATGGTCCTCGATTCCGTGGTCAGAGCGCACGACGGGGTCCGTGCGCTGGGCATTCTGCCCGCACCGGACGACACCGGTCGCCCCGAAGGCCCGCGGGCGCTCGCCTCGCTACCGTGGCGCGGTGCGCCGCCGGGGCAGGGCCGCCCGCTGGGGGCCTCCTGCGCGCGCCACCGCCGACCTCGTCCGCCGCACCTTCGCGGTGTGCCTGCGGTGGCGGGTGACGGGCCTCGCGGCGGAGGCCAGCTTCTTCACGCTGCTCTCGCTGCCCGGCCTCGCGCTCAGCCTCGCCGCCGCCGCCGCGGCGGTGGGCCGGGCCGCGGGCCCCGACGCCACCGCCGAGCTGACGCGCGGGGTGCTCGAGACGTCCTCGCGCTTCGTCACCCCCGACGTCGTGCGCGACGTGGTGGCGCCCACGCTGGACGACGCGCTGTCGACCACCCGCGCCGACCTGATCTCGCTCGGCCTGCTCTTCGCGCTGTGGTCGGGATCGCGGGCCGTCCACGTCTTCGTCGACGCCATCACCATCATGTACGGGCTCGGGGGGCTGCGGGGGCTCGCGCTGGCCCGCCTGCAGTCGATGCTCCTGCACCTGGTCTCGCTGGTGGTCGCCGTCGTGGGGCTGCCGCTGCTGGTGCTGGGGCCCCCGCTGGCCGAGCGCCTGCTGCCCGACCGGCTCGACGGGCTCACCCGGGTGCTGTGGCCGGTGGCGGTGCTCGTGGCCACGGCCCTGGTCGCCACGCTCTACCACGTGGCGACGCCGGTGCGCAGCCCCTGGCGCCGCGACGTGCCCGGGGCCGCCGCCGCGGTGCTGGTGTGGCTGGCGGCCAGCGCCCTCCTGAGGGTGGTCGTCGGCGAGAGCTTCGCGCGCGGCGCCTCGGTGTACGGACCGCTGACCACCGCCATCGTCGTCATGGGGTGGCTGTACCTGCTGGCCGTGGCCGTGCTGGTCGGCGCCGCGCTCAACGCCGCGATCGACGAGCGGTGGCCGCTGCCGGCGCGCGAGCGGGCCCGGGCCCTGCGCCCCGGCGCCGCCGCGCCCGTGGGACGCGCTGCCTGAGGCGGGTCCTCAGACCCGCGGGTCGGGGTCGGCGGCCGAGCGTCGGGCGAACAGCTCGGCGGCGCGGCGGCCGAGCTCGCCCGGCACCAGCGCGCGGCCGTCGAGGTCGTGCACCGCCTGGACGTCGCGCAGCGAGGAGAGCAGGAGCACCTCGTCGGCCCGCTCGAGCACCGAGGCGGGCAGGACCTCCTCGCGGACCGCCAGGCCATCCTCGGAGGCCCAGCGCAGCAGGAGCTGGCGGGTGATCCCGGCCAGGCAGCCCGAGGAGAGGGGAGGCGTCAACAGCTCGCCGGGGCGCTCGGGCAGCGCCACGACCACGTTGCTGCCCGTGCCCTCGCACAGCTCGCCGCGGGTGTTGGGCAGCAGCGCCTCGGTGGCCCCCCGGTCCCGGGCGTGGCGCAGGGCGACGACGTTCTCCGCGTAGGAGGTCGTCTTGAGCCCGGCGACCGGGGACCGCTCGTTGCGGGTCCACGCCACGGTGACCGCCGCCGTGCTCGCCGTGGCGGCAGGCACGGGCGCGGCGGCCACGACCAGGGAGCCGGTGGCCCCGGCCAGCCGGGACGACGCCAGCGGGCCCGGGCCCCCGGTCCAGGTCAGCCGCAGCACCCACGGTCCGGCGCCGACTGCGCTCCCGCCGTCGGCACCGGAGCCGGGGCCGCCGGCCTC
>CADCUY010000077.1 GCA_902806005.1 uncultured Quadrisphaera sp.
CGGTCCGCCCGCGGCGCGAGCACCACGGCGGGGGCCGGTGGCTCCCGCGGCTGACCGGGCGCCGACCCCCGCGGCACCCGCCGCGCCGCCGCGCTCGCGCACCCCGAGCCTGCTGCGCTCGGGCTCGGTGATGGCCGCCGGCACCGCGCTCAGCCGCGTGCTGGGCTTCGCGCGCGCCGCGGTGCTGGCCTCGGTGGTGATCGGCTCCCTCGGCCCCGTCGCCGACGCCTTCGCCCTGGCCAACACCGTGCCCAACAACATCTACCTGCTCGTGGCCGGCGGGGTGCTCAACGCCGTCCTCGTGCCCCAGGTGGTGCGCGCCTCGGCCCGGCCCGACGGCGGCGCCGAGTACCTCGACCGGCTGGTCACCACCGGCGTGCTCGTGCTCGCCGGCATCGCCGCCGTGGTCACCCTCGCCGCGCCGCTGGTGGTCGCCGCCGCCGCCAGCGGGGCGGCGGCGGACCAGCGGGCCCTGGCCCTGGCCTTCGCCTGGTGGTGCCTGCCGCAGGTCTTCTTCTACGGCCTCTACACCCTGCTCGGGCAGGTCCTCAACGCCCGCGGCAGCTTCGGCCCCTACACCTGGGCCCCGGTGCTCAACAACGTCGTCGGCCTCGCCGGGCTCGCCGTGTTCGTCGCCGTCGTCGGCGACCGCTCCTCCGGTGCCGTGCCGCCCGGGGACTGGACGGCGGGCGAGGTGGCGCTGCTCGCCGGCTCGGCGACGCTCGGCGTGGCGGCCCAGGCGCTGGTGCTGTTCGTGGCGCTGCGCCGGGCCGGCATCCGGCTGCGCCCGCGCCTCGGGGTGCGCGGGATGGGCCTGACCAGCGCCGGGCGGGTGGCCGGGTGGACCTTCGCCGGGCTGATCGTGGGCCAGGTCGGCTGGTTCACGATGTCGAACGCGGCGGCCGCGGCCACCGCGGGCGACCCGCGGGTGGCGGGCCTGGCCACCTGGGGCCTGGCCTACCTGGTGTTCATGCTGCCGCACTCGCTGGTGGCGGTCTCGGTGGTCACGGCCCTGTTCACGTCGATGAGCGCCGCCGCCGTGGCGGGCGACCGCGCCCGGGTGCGCGAGGGCCTCTCCACCGGCCTGCGCACGGTGGGGGTGGCGAGCGTGCTGGCCACCACCGGCGTCCTCGTGCTGGCCACCCCGATCGGCGTGGTCATCGCCGGGACGGTGGCCGAGGGCGTCGCGGCGGGCCGGGTGACGACGGCGCTCGTGGTGGGCCTGACGGCGTTCAGCGCCCTGCACCTGCTGCAGCGCGGCTTCTACGCGCAGGAGGACGCGCGCACCCCCTTCCTGCTCCAGTGCCTCTCGGTGGGCACCTGGGTGGCCGGCACCGTCGCGTCGCTGCTGCTGCTCGAGCCCCGCGACGTCGTCGTCGGGTCCGCCGCCTCGCTCAGCGCCGGCACCACCTTCGCGGCGGTGCTGGCGCTGGTGCTGCTGCGCCGCCGCCTGGGCGGCGTGGACGGGCACCGCGTGCTGCGCACCCACGTGCGCCTGGTCCTGGCGGGGCTGGTGGCGGGGGGCGCGGGAGCCGGGGTGGTGAGGCTGCTCGGCGGGGAGGTGGCCGGACGGCCCGACGCGCTGCTCCTGGTGGGCGCCGCCGGCACCGCGGTGGCGGTGGTCTACGTGCTGGCGCTGCGCGTGCTGCGCGTCGACGAGGTGGCCCCGCTGCTGGCCCGGGTGCCCGGGCTCCGCCGCCGCTCCCGCTCCCGCTCCTGACCCCACCGCGGTACCGCTGCCCCGACGGCGCCGCCGCGTCGCGCCTGCAGCCCGGCCCCGCAGCGCCCTAGACTGCTCGGGCCCCGTCACCGGGCGCGCTCCCGGGCCCGGAGCGCGCCGCGGACCAGCGCGCAGGAGGTGTTCGTGCCCGAGGCCGGCCACCCCGCGCGGCTGGAGCGCTCGGCGCTGAGCACCGTGCGGCGCAGCACCACCGGCACGGTGGGGCTCCTCCTCGCGGGGCGCTACCGCCTCGACGTCCGCCTCGGCACCGACGGCGACTCCTCCTCGTGGGAGGGCCACGACGTCCAGCTCGACCGCGCGGTGCTCGTGCGGGTGGTCGCCGGGCGCCACGTGGACGACGCGCTGGACGCCGCCCGCCGCGCCGCGGGCCTGGAGGAGCCGCGCCTGGCCCGCATCCTCGACGTCGGCACCGCGCGCGCCACCGACGGCGCGGTGATCGGCTGGGTCGTCGAGGAGCGCCCCGGCGGGCGGCGGATCGTCGACCTGGTGCAGGAGCGGCCCCTGTCGGCCTCCCGCGCCCGCGCGGCGGTCGGCGAGGCCGCGACGGCGCTGGACCGCGCCGGTCGCTCGGGCCTGCACCACCGCCGGCTGGACGCCTCGTGCGTGTACCTGGCGGGCACCGAGGTCGTCGTCACCGGGCTGGTCGTGGCCGCGGCCGCCGCGGGCCTGGACGACGCCCCCGCCGGCGACGCCGACCGCGAGGACGCCGTGGCCCTGGTGGCCGTGCTCTACGCCGCCCTGTCGGGCTTCTGGCCGCTCGGCCGCTCGGGGGGCCTGGACGCCGCCCCGCGCTCGGCGGGGGCGCCGGTGCCGGTGCGCGACCTCGCGCCCGAGGTGCCCAACGACCTCGACACCCTGCTCGCGGTGACCCTCGGGCCCTTCGACGACGGGCCGTTCAGCCCCGCCGAGCTGGCGCAGCAGCTGGCGCCGTGGGACCACGGCGCGTCGGTGCCGGCGATGCCGGTGGCCCTGCCCGAGACGCCCGCAGCGCCCGCGGGTCGCGGGCCCGCGCAGGGGGCGGGAGCACCCGCCGCTGCACCGCCCGCCGCTG
>CADCUY010000078.1 GCA_902806005.1 uncultured Quadrisphaera sp.
GCGCTGCCGCCGACGGCTCGGGGACGGCGGCGGGGTGTGCTGGCTCGACCATGGGGCGGGCGGTGCCCTGCTCTCCTGCGGGTGCGGGGCCCCTGCGCGGTGCCCGGACGCCGCCATCGTACGCGGCTGCGCCCTCCCCCCCGCGGGTGGCGCTCGCGCGCCACCCGACCGGGTGGCTCAGCGACCGGCGAAGCGGTCCTTCAGGCGCCCGAAGACGCCGTCGCGGGCGGCGGTGACGCGGCCGACGGGCCGGTCCTCGCCGCGCGCCCGGGCCAGCTGGGTGAGCAGGTCGCGCTGGTGGTCGTCGAGCCGGGTGGGCACCTGCACGTCCACGTGCACGTGCAGGTCGCCGCGCCCGCCGGAGCGCAGGCGGGTCGCGCCGAGCCCGCGCAGGGTGACCACCTCGGAGGGCTGGGTGCCCGGGGCCACCTCCAGCTCGCGGTCGCCGTCCAGGGTGGCCAGGTGCACGGTGGTGCCGAGCGCGGCGGCGGTGAACGGCAGCGCCACGCTGCAGTGCAGGTCCTCGCCGCGGCGGGTCAGCGTCTCGTGCTGGCGCTGGACGATCTCGACGTACAGGTCGCCGGCGGGGCCGCCGCCGGGGCCCACCTCGCTCTGCCCGGCCAGCTGGATGCGGGTGCCGGTGTCGACGCCCGCGGGCACCTTGATGGTCAGCGTGCGCCGCTCGCGCACCCGGCCCTCGGCGGCGCACTCCTGGCACGGGTGCGGGATCACGGTCCCGAAGCCGCCGCAGGTGGGGCACGGGCTGGAGGTCATGACGTTGCCGAGCAGCGAGCGGGCGGTGCGCTGGATGGCGCCGCGGCCGTGGCACACGTCGCAGGTCTTCGGGTGGGTGCCCGGCTGCGCGCAGCTGCCCTCGCAGGTGGGGCACACCACCGCGGTGTCGATCGCCAGCTCCTTCTGGGCCCCGAACACGGCCTCGTGCAGGTCGACCTCGAGGCGGATCAGCGCGTCCTGGCCGGGCTGGGCCCGCGAGACGGGGCCGCGCTGGGCGGTGGCGCCGCCGAAGAAGGTCTCGAAGATGTCCGAGAAGCCGAACCCCGCGCCCGGCCCGGCGCCGGCCCCGCCGAAGCCGCTGCCGCCGCCGGCGTCGTAGGTCCGGCGCTTGTCGGGGTTGGAGAGGGTCTCGTAGGCGGCCGAGACCTCCTTGAAGCGCTCGCCCGCGCTGGGGTTGACGTCGGGGTGCAGCTGGCGGGCGAGGCGGCGGTACGCCTTCTTGACGTCCTCGGTGGAGGCGTCACGGGAGAGCCCGAGCACCTGGTAGTGGTCGCTCACGAGGGCAGTGCGCTCCTGACAGGGGCCGGGGACCCGGTGCGGGTCGGACGGGGCGGTGGCGGTGGGGACGGGCGGGGGGCGCTCACGTCGCCAGCACCTTGGTCAGGTAGCGGGCGACGGCGCGCACCGAGGAGATGGTCATCGGGTAGTCCATCCTCGTCGGTCCGAGGATGCCGAGGCGGGCCAGGGGCGCGGCGTCGCCGGCCGCCGACCCGCCGTAGGCGCTGGTGACCAGCGAGGTCTCGGTGAGCCCCTCGTGCAGGACCTCGCGGCCGATCCGCACGGAGACGCCGCTGGAGGGGTCGTCGACGACCTCGGTGAGGAGCCGCAGCATGACCACCTGCTCCTCGATGGCCTCCAGCACCTGGCCGAGGCTGGCGGCGAAGGTGGTGTCGTGCAGCCCCGCGCGGGCGAGGTTCGCGGCGCCGGCCATCACGACCCGCTGCTCGCGCACGGGGCCGAGGGCCTGCTGCAGGGCGGCGACCACCGTGCGCACGGCCTCCGCGTCGCCGGAGCGGCCGGCCGCGGTGTACGTGGTGGCCACGACGTCCAGGGCCAAGGCGGCGTCGGCCAGGCGGCGCCCGACCACGGTGGCGTTGAGGCGGCCGCGCAGCTCGGTGACCAGGCTCTCGGGCAGCTCGACGGGGCCGTCGACGACGCGCTGCTCGACCCGTCCGGTGTCGGTGATGAGCACGAGCACCACGCGCCGCGGGCCCAGCGGCACCAGCTCCACGTGGCGCACCTGGGTCTGGGACAGCGAGGGGTACTGCACCACCGCCACCTGCTGGGTCAGCTGGGCGAGCAGGCGCACGGTGCGCTCGAGGATCTCGTCGAGGTCGAGGCTGGCGGAGTCGACCAGGAGCCGCTCGATCGCGCGGCGCTCGGCCGGCGAGAGGGGCTTGACCCCGGAGAGCCGGTCGACGAAGACCCGGTACCCCTTGTCGGTGGGCACGCGGCCCGCGCTGGTGTGCGGCTGCGCGATGAGCCCCTCGTCCTCCAGGGCGGCCATGTCGTTGCGGATGGTGGCCGGGGAGACCCCGAGGGCGTGGCGGTCGACGAGGGCCTTGGACCCCACGGGCTCGTGGGTGGCCACGTAGTCCTCGACGATGGCGCGCAGCACGGCGAGCCGGCGGTCGTCGGCCATCTCCGGTCCTCCTCGCTGCTGGTCGTCGCTGGCGGTCGCTGCCCCTCGCGCGGCGCCGGTGCCCGGCTGGTCGCGGGCGCTGGCACTCGGCGGGGCTGAGTGCCAAGACTACGCCCGCGGGCCGACACGCCCACCTCGAGAGCCGCCCGCCCGGGTGCGCGCCAGCGCTTAGCGTGGCCCGGTGAGCGGTGTGCGCGGCGGTGGCGGGGGCGACCGGTACGGGGGGTGGGCCACCGACGTGCTGGCCGCCGGGGCGCCGTCGCACCGGCCGCGCCGGCCCAGCACCACCGCCGTGCCCGCCGAGCGCGGGCTCGTCGTCGAGGACGTCGAGACCGGCTGGTGCGGCGCGGT
>CADCUY010000079.1 GCA_902806005.1 uncultured Quadrisphaera sp.
GGCGCCGCGAACTGCTCGGCCAGGGCGTAGACGCGGAACTGGTAGCGGTGCGCGTCGTCGCCCACCGGGGGGCGCGGGCCCCCCCAGCCGGGCTCGCCGTAGCCGTTGGCGTGCTCGGTGCCCACCGGCGACGCCGGGTCGAAGACGGTGGCCGACGGGTCGATGCCAGTGACCAGCCAGTGCAGGAACGTGCCGTCCGGGGCGTCGGGGTCGGTGCACAGCACCACGACCTCGACGGTGCCGTCGGGCACCGCGGACCACTGCAGGTCGATCGGCGCGTTGCCGCCCTCCTTGCTGTGGTCGACGGCGATGAGGGCGCCGTCCGTGACCGCCACCGAGCGGACGTCCAGCACCGGGCCGGGGTCGCCGCGCTCGGCCTTCTCCCCCGCCGGGCCGCCGGAGCGGGGGCCGTGGGCCGACGGCGTCGGGCGCGGGGTGTCGCCGCGCAGGAGCTGGTTGGCCTTCTCGTCGGCCTCGCCGTCCGGCGTCCGGTGGAACTCCGGACTGCGGTCGTCGTCGATCTCGGCGCGCAGGCGGGTGCGGTGGATGTCGTAGGCGTGGCTGCCGGGCTCGGGCACGTGGGTCCTCCGTGGTCGCGGGTCGTCAGGAGTCGCTTACCCCGCTCGTGGCGGCCGTACCAGGCTCGTGGCCGCGGCACCGATGAGTCGGTGTCGGTGCCGCCGTCCACCCTGGGCACGCACCACCCACCACCACCGAGGAGAGCCCGTGGCCACGCAGATCTTCGTCAACCTCCCCGTCACCGACCTGGAGCGGTCGGTCGCCTTCTACGAGGCGGTCGGCTTCACCCCCGACCCGAACATGCGCGACGAGAACGCCTGCGGCATGAGGGTCGGCGACGACATCTGGGTGATGCTGCTGACCCACCCGTTCTTCGGGCGGTTCACCGACAAGCCCGTGGCCGACGCCACGGCCGCCACCGAGGTGATCACGGCGCTGTCGGCGGAGAGCCCGGAGGCGGTCGACGCCATGGCCGAGCGCGCCGTCGCCGCCGGCGGGCGGCCGCACGCGTACGCGATGGACGTGCCGGGGATGCACGGGCGGGCGTTCACCGACCCGGACGGGCACCAGTGGGAGGTGCTGCACACCGACCCGGGGATGTTCGGCGGCTGACCCCAGCCCGCTACGGGGTGGTGAGCGGCTCGGACACCAGCTGTTCGCGGACGCCGGTCTCGACGGCGTCGGTCAGCGAGCCGATCCACTGCGGGTAGCTCCACAGCACCGCGAGCGCCGCGACGAAGGTCAGCAGCGCGCGGCGGCGGCGTGCTGCCCGGCGGGAGGCTCGCCGGTGCGCTGCCGCCGAGGGTGGGGACGGCGCCCGGTGCAGGTGCGCCGCGGTTCGCCGGTCGAGGGCGGCGGTGGTCAGCAGCGCCGGGCTGGTCGGGGCGCCCAGGCACTGGGCGAGGTGGGCGTGCACCGCGGCCACGTCCGCGGCGGTCAGGACGCCGGGCATCGACCTGATCGCCGGCGCCATCTGGCGCAGCCCCGCCACGACGACGCCAGCCTGCACGGGCACGCCGTCGAGGTCCTGCTGCACCAGGCAGAGCGCCGCGCGGGCCAGGTGCCGGTGCTCGGGGCGCAGCAGCGCGCCCACCGCCGCCGCGGCGCTCGCGGCGGCCTCGCAGTCCTTGGTCTTGCCGTGCCGGCCCGACCACAGCACGCCGTCCTTCACGCGCGCCGTCGAGGACCAGTTCTTCGCGTCGACCACGACCACCCCGCCGGGGCCGACGACGACGTGGTCGAGGTTCGCCTTCGGCCGCCCGGGCCAGTGGACGTCGTGGAGCAGCAGCCAGCCGTCGGCCACCAGCTCCTCCAGGGCCGCCGCGGTCGCGCGCTCGCCCTCGGCGCCGGCGAGCCACCGGCGCTGTTCGTTCTCCGCGTCCGCGACGCGACGCTCCTGCGCCTCGAGGGCTGCGCGCTCGCGCGCCACCCGCTCGCCGCTGCGCCGCGCCTGCTCCTCGGCCCCGTCCCCTGCTCCGCGCACCCGTTCCTCCTCCGCTGGTCCGGGAGCGGGCATCGGCCGGTGGCGGCGTCGGGACGAGCGGTGGGGCCGTCGCTCCCCCGTCCGCCGGGTCGAGACCGCCCGTCCGCACGCCGCTGGAGGGCCGCTGCGTCGGTGGTCTGGACGGCGGTGGACCGGACGCCGGCGCACGGTGCAGGCTCGACCCCGTGAGCGAGACCCCGGACCCCGGACCTGCGACCGACGTCAACGGCAGGATCATCGCGGAGTTCCGCGCCAACGGGGGTCGCGTGGGCGGCCCGTTCCAGGGCGCGCCCATGATCCTCGTGCACCACCGCGGGCGCAGCAGCGGCGTCGAGCGGGTGACGCCGCTGGTGTACCGCGCCGAGGGCGACGACTACGTGATCTTCGGTTCCAAGGCCGGGGCGAAGACCGACCCCGACTGGTGCCGCAACCTCCTCGCGCACCCGGAGACGACGGTCGAGGTGGGCACCGAGGTCGTGCCCGTCGTCGCTCGTGAGGCGCAGGGTGAGGAGCGGGAGAGGATCTGGGCGTCGCAGAAGGCCGCCATGCCGGGGTTCGCCGGGTACGAGGTGAAGGCGGCGCCGCGCCAGATCCCGGTGCTCGTGCTCTCACCGCGCCGCTGAGCCGCGGCTCGGCTGGCCGAGCGGGTTCCGCTCCTCGGTGTCCCGTCGAGCGGGAGCGGAGGCAGTCCCAGCCACCCGGGGATGCTGAGCCGGCGCTCAGGACAGCCGGACCGTCACCCCGCTGCCGCCACCGAAGGGGTCAGCGCCGAGCACGACG
>CADCUY010000080.1 GCA_902806005.1 uncultured Quadrisphaera sp.
CCTGTGCGCGGTCCCGGCGGGCCGCGCCGGCCGCCGCCCGGGGGTCCACCTCCGGGCGGCGGGCCACGGCGTCGACGAGGTGGCGCAGCGCGGACGGCGACACGCTCGCCTCGCCGCGGGCCACCGCGCGCACGGCGTCGACGATCTGCGCCGGCGGGGTGTCCTTGAGCAGGAACCCCGAGGCGCCGGCCCGCAGCGCGCGCAGCACGAGCTCGTCGGTGTCGAACGTGGTCAGCACCAGCACGGCCGGCGCCGGGTGGCCCTCGCGCCGGGCGGCGACGAGGGCCTCGGTGGCGCGCAGGCCGTCCACGCAGGGCATCCGCACGTCCATGAGCACCACGTGCGGCGCGTGCCGGGCCACGGCGGCGGGCACCTGCTCGCCGTCGCCGGCCTCGGCCACGACGAGGAGGTCGGGCGCCCCGCCGAGCACGAGGGCGAGGGCCGAGCGGACCAGCGGGTCGTCGTCGACGACCAGCACCCGCACCGGTGCGGGCGCCGTCACCGCGCCGGCCAGGGCAGCACGGCCTGCAGCTCGAAGCGCTCGTCCCGCCAGCCGTGGGCGAGCCGCCCGCCGGCGATGACCACGCGCTCGGACAGCCCCACCAGCCCCGTCCCCGAGCCGGGCACCCCGGCGGCACCCCGCCCGCGGGGGTTGACCACGCGCACCTCCAGCTCGCCGCCCGGTGCGCCGGCGACGCTCAGCTGCACGCGGGCGCCGGGCGCGTGCTTGCGCGCGTTGGTCAGCCCCTCCTGGGCGATCCGGTAGGCCGTGCGGCCCAGCTGCGCGGGCACCAGCTCGAGCGGTGCCCGCACGTCGAGGTCGACCCGCGCCCCGGCCCGGCGGGAGTCCTCGACCAGCGCGGTCAGGTCGGCCAGCGACGGCTGGGGCGGTTCCACCGCGGCGGACCCGTCGGCGGCCCCGCCGCCGGTGGCGGGCAGCTCGCTGGAGCGCAGCACTCCGAGCACCTCGCGCAGGTCCTCCAGCGCCTGGTGCGCCGTGGCGCGGACGACGCCGGCCGCCGTGGTGACCTGGGCCGGCGTCGCGTCGGTGCGGTACTCCAGGGCCCCGGCGTGCATGCTGATCAGCGAGATCCGGTGGGCGAGGACGTCGTGCATCTCGCGGGCGATGCGGGTGCGCTCGAGCTGGCGGGCCTGGGCGACGCGCAGGTCCTGCTCCGCCTCGGCCCGCTGGGCGCGCTCGCGCCACGAGACGAGCAGGGCCCGGCGGTGGCGCACCGCGGTGCCCCAGCCGGCGAGGGCGAGCAGCACCACGGCGTTGGCCGCCACGGCCGCCCACCAGGTGAAGCCGGTCTGGGGCCGCAGCAGCGCGTACCCGGCGGCGGAGGCGACCCCGAGCCCGACGACGACCGCGGTGGCCCGAGCGCCGCGGTGCACGGCCACGGTGAACACGGCGACGGACGCCGCCAGCTGGACGCTCTCCAGGTAGGTGCCGGCGACCCACAGCGCCACGGCGAGGGCGATCGGGAAGCGGCGCCGCCACCACAGCACCAGGCTCGCGGGCAGGAGCACGGCCGCCTCGAGGGCGAGCACCGCGTCGGAGGTCGCACCGGCCTCGAGCGCGGCGACCAGCAGGGCCGCCCCGCCGGCCAGGCTCACGACGATCGCCGCGACGTCGACCGCGGTGTCGCGCAGCGTCCGGCGGGCCCGCACGGGCGGTGCCACGACCGGTTCCGGCCCGGCGCCGCGCGCGGGCACGACCGGGTCGGTCGCCGGCGTCGTCGCGATCGTCACGCCGGGAAGGCTAGGGCCGCGGCGGGCGCGCCCACCAGGGACCAAGGTCTGGTCCACCCGGCGGCGGTCTCCGACCTCCGGCCGCCGGGACCGGCCCTGCGGGGGATCCGCCCGCCCCGCCCCCGCGGGCAGGGTCGGTCCCGTGATCGAGATCGCCTCCCTGACCAAGCGCTACGGCGCGCACACCGCTGTCGACGACGTGAGCTTCCGCTGCGCGCCCGGCACCGTCACCGGCTTCCTGGGCCCCAACGGCGCCGGCAAGTCGACGACCCTGCGCATCCTCACCGGGCTCGCCGCCCCCACCTCCGGCACGGCCACGGTCGACGGCCGGCCCTACGCCCGGCTGCCCCGGCCGGGCAGGTCGGTCGGGGTGCTCCTGGACGCGTCGGCCCTGCACCCGGGCCGCACCGGGCGCGAGGCGCTGAGGCTCGCGGCCTCCGTGCTCGGCGTGCCGCGGCAGCGGGCCGACGAGGCCCTGGAGCGGGTGGGCCTGACCGGCCGGGCCCCGGGCCGGCGGGTGGGCCTGTACAGCCTCGGGATGCGCCAGCGGCTGGGCCTGGCCCAGGCCCTGCTCGGCGACCCCCACGTCCTCGTGCTCGACGAGCCGGCGAACGGCCTCGACCCCGAGGGCATCGCCTGGATGCGGGCGCTGCTCCGCGGCTTCGCGGACGCCGGCGGCACGGTGCTCGTCTCCTCGCACCAGCTGCGCGAGGTCGAGGCGGTGGCCGACGACGTCGTCCTGCTCGCCGACGGCCGCGTGCTGGCCGCGGGCCCCCAGCGGCACCTGCTCGCGGCCGCCGGTGGCGGCGGCACCCACGTCGAGGCGGTCGACGCCGGGTCGCTGGCCGTGCTGGGGGCCGCCCTGACGGCCCGCGGCATCCCCGTGGCGGCGAGCGGAGGTGGTCCCGGGCTCGTGGCCGGCGCCGACGCCGCGACGGTGGGCCGGGTGGCGGCCGAGCGCGGCGTCTCGCTGACCGTGCTGCGCCCCTCGGCCACCGCGGGCCTCGAGGAGCTGTTCCTC
>CADCUY010000081.1 GCA_902806005.1 uncultured Quadrisphaera sp.
TGGCGGGGTCGTGCGGCATCGGTGCGCTCCTGTGCTCGGGGGTGGTGCGGCGGGGGGTGGGGAGGCTCACGCGGACATCACGCGCTCGTGCAGGGCGGTGACGGCGGCCCGGGCCGAGACGATGGCGCCGTGCTGCCACGCGATGGCGTGCGAGAGGTGGTCGCCGGCGAAGTGGACGTTGCCGGTCGGCTCCAGCAGCCGGCGGTACTCGGGCCCGGTCTGGTCGGGCCAGCTCACCCACCCGCCCTCGCTGTGCGCCACGTCCCGCCACGCCACCGAGAACGACGACGTCACGCCCTGGGCGTACTTGGGCCCGTGCACGGCGGTGCCCCCGGCGAGCGCCCTCTCCAGGCGCACGCGGTGCCGCACGTCGGCGTAGGAGTCGGCGTTGCCGCCGAAGTTGTAGTAGCCGACGACGACGCCGCGCTCGCCGTGGAAGCCGCTGGAGGGGTACCAGATGGTGGAGAGGTCGAGGTCGGTGTTGGTGATGCCGCCGTACGTGCGGTCCTCCAGCTCCCACCACCGCCGGTCGTACTCCAGGCCGATCTTGCCCGTGGAGACCGGCACGGCGTGGGCCAGCGAGGCGGTGACCTCCGCGCCCAGGTTGCTCGGGATCCGGGCGGCGATGTGCGGGGGCAGCGTGCACACCGCGTAGTCGGCCCGGGCCACCCGGGCCGCGCCGCCGGCGTCGGTGTACGCCACCTCGACCCCCGCGGGCAGCGTGGTGATGCCCGTGACCGTGGCGCCGTAGCGGAACTTCTGGACGCCGACCGCCTGCTCGAAGGCGTAGGCGATGCGGTCCATCCCGCCGACCGGCTGGAACATCATCATCGCCTGGTCCCAGCCGAGCTCGAACGGGATGCTGCGCCCCAGGCCCGCGCGCAGCACGTCGGAGCGCGAGAACGGCGCGTCGGTGGTGCCCTCGACCAGGCCGGCGCCCGGCTCGACGGCGTACCCGCGGCGGCCGCTGCCGGTGTAGGCCAGCGGGTCGCCGTCCACCGCGGACCCCAGGTCGCCGAAGCCGGTGAGGAAGTCGAGCAGCGCCTCCTTGTCGGGGGCGCTGAGCAGGTCGTCCAGCGCCCCGCGGTCGGTGGCCTTGGAGAGCAGCTCCGAGACGTACCCGTAGGTGTCGGCCTTCGCCGTCCGCTGGCGCACCGTGCGGCCGGAGGCGGCCGTGGCGCCGGGCGCCTCGCCCGTGGCGTCGGTGGTGTAGTGCACGTACGCGTCGGCGTTCTGGTTGACGAACGGCTCGATGGCGACCCCGAGCTCGCGGCAGTAGTCGAGGGTCACGTGGTGCTGCGGCAGACGTGCGGGCCCCGCGTTCAGGTACTGCCCCGGCCCCAGGCCCGACCGCTGGGTCTCCCCCGCGAGGTCGGTCTCGGTGGTGCCCGAGCGCACCGTCCAGTTGCGCCCGCCGGGGCGCTGGCGCGCCTCGAGGATCGTGACGTCGTAGCCGGCGCGGCCGAGCTCGTAGGCGGTGGTCATGCCGGCGATGCCGCCCCCGAGCACCACGACGGAGGCCGCCGACCGGCCCGAGAGCGCGAAGTCCGACGGCGAGGGGCGGCGGAAGGCGGGCGTGGCGGCGCTGGCCGCGGGGGCCAGGCCGAGGGTGCCCATGGCGCCGTAGAGGGCGCCGGCGCCGCCGATGGCGCCCAGCGAGGTGAGGAAGGAACGTCGGGTGACGGGCATGGGTCTCCTGGTCGAGGCGGAGCCGAGAGGGTGCGCGGCACCGTTCCGGCGAACGGCGCAATGCCGTCGTGCCGGACGAATCTGGCGGCGCCGCGTTGCCGCTGCGTCAGCGCCTTGTTACGTCTGGTGACACCTGGCGCGGCGCGCGCGTCGGGGAGGATGGACCCGTGCCCAACCGCCTCGCGTCGTCCACCAGCCCGTACCTGCTGCAGCACCGGGACAACCCGGTCGACTGGCAGGAGTGGGGCCCGGAGGCCTTCGAGGAGGCGGAGCGCCGCGGCGTGCCGGTGCTCCTCTCGATCGGCTACGCCGCCTGCCACTGGTGCCACGTGATGGCGCACGAGTCCTTCGAGGACGACGCCACGGCGGCGTACATGAACGAGCACTTCGTCAACGTCAAGGTGGACCGCGAGGAGCGGCCAGACGTCGACGCGGTCTACATGGAGGCCGTGCAGGCGATGACCGGGCACGGCGGCTGGCCGATGACCAGCTTCCTCACGGTCAAGGGCGAGCCGTTCTTCTGCGGCACCTACTGGCCGCTCGAGCGCAAGCAGGGGATGCCCAGCTTCCGTGAGGTCCTGCAGTCGGTGGCGCAGACCTGGCAGACCCGGCGGGGCGAGGTCGAGGCCGCCGGCGCCGACGTCGTGGAGCGGCTCAGCCGACCGGCGAGCAACGCCACCGCCGCGGTCACGCCGGAGCTGCTCGACCGCGCGGCCGCGTCGCTGAGGGCGGCGTACGACGGGGTGCACGGCGGGTTCGGCGGCGCGCCGAAGTTCCCGCCGTCGATGGTGCTCGAGTTCCTGCTGCGAAGGGCGGCGCGCACCGGCGGCGACGGGCTCGGCATGGTCGAGCACACCTGCCGTGCGATGGCGGCCGGCGGCATGTACGACCAGCTGGCCGGCGGGTTCGCGCGCTACTCCGTCGACGCGCAGTGGGTGGTGCCGCACTTCGAGAAGATGCTCTACGACAACGCGCTGCTGCTGCGCGTCTACACGCACCTGTGGCGCGCGAACGGCGACGAGGATGCGAAGCGCGTAGCGGTCGAGACCGCCGACTTCCTGCTGCGCGACCTGCTCACCCC
>CADCUY010000082.1 GCA_902806005.1 uncultured Quadrisphaera sp.
GGCCTCCGGTGCTCGGGGCGCTGTTCCCGCGCGCCGGCTCGCTGCCCGGGGGCGACCTGGCGCTGATGGTGGTCGGCGTCGCCGCTCACGTGGGCCTGCTGGTCACCGCGCAGGCCAACGTCGCCGCCGGGCACCACCGGGGCTCGGCGGTGGCGTGGGTGAGCGCGCTGGCGCTGGCCGTGGCCGTGTTCGCCGCCGGCCCGCTGCTCGACCCCGTGCTCGGCACCGCCGCCGTGGTGCAGCGCGTGGAGTGGGCGTTCGCCGCCGGCTCGGGGGCCGGGTGGGCCCTGGCTATGGTGCTGCTCCTGCGCCACGCCCGGCGCGAGCGGGCCCGGCAGCACCGTGACACCCCGCGCCCCGACGCCGAGGAGCCCGCCTGAGCCCGGACCAGCCCCAGCCCGCCGCGCCGCCCGCGGACGTCGTCATGGCGCTCACGTACTACGCGCCGTACGTCAGCGGCCTGACCAACGCGGCCCGCGACGTCGCGGTGGGCCTCGCCGCCCGCGGGCAGCGGGTGACCGTGGTGGCCACCCAGCACGACCCCGCGCTGCCCCGCGAGGAGGTGCTCGACGGCGTCCGGGTGGTGCGCACCCCCGTGGCCCTGCGCCTCGGCAAGGGGGCGGTGAGCCCGGGGTTCGCGGGCGCGGTGGCTCGCGAGACCCGCGGCGCCGGCGTGCTCAACCTGCACCTGCCGATGCTCGAGGCGGGGCTGGTGGCGCGGCTGTCGAAGGCGCCCGTGGTGCTGACCTACCAGTGCGACGTCTCCCTGCCCCCCGGCCTGGTCAACGCGGTGCAGGGCCGGGCGGTCGACGTCTCCTCGCGGGTGGCGATGGCCCGGGCCGCCGCGGTGGGCGTGACCTCCGAGGACTACGCGCAGCACAGCCGGCTGTGGTCGGCGATGCGCGGCAAGGAGCGCGAGATCCCCGCGCCCTGCCTGGACCGCGCCGGCGGCTCGCCGCGGTTCCGCGACGGCGAGGGCTTCCACGTCGGCTTCCTCGGCCGGATCGTGGAGGAGAAGGGCGTGCACCACCTGGTCGAGGGCTTCCAGGCCCTCGGCGACCCCGACGCGCGGCTGCTCGTCGCGGGCGACTTCGCCGCCGTCGCGGGGGGCAGCGTCATCGAGCAGGTGCGCCGGGCGATCGGCGACGACGACCGCATCCGGGTGCTCGGCTTCGTGCCCGACGACGCGCTGGCCGACCTGTACGCCTCGATCGACGTCTTCGCGCTGCCCTCGGTGAACGCGTTCGAGGCCTTCGGCATCGTGCAGGTCGAGGCGATGATGACCGGCGTCCCGGCCCTGGCCTCCGACATGCCGGGGGTGCGCCAGCCGGTGCTGCGCACGGGCTACGGGGCGATCGCGCGCCCGCGCGACGCGGCGTCGATCGCGGAGGGGCTGCGTCGCCTGCGCGACGCCCCGCCCCCGCGTGCGGCGGTGGCGGAGGCGGCGCGGGCGCTGTACGGCGTCGAGCGCACGGTCGACGCGTACGCGGCGCTGTTCGCCGAGGTGCGTCGGGGCTAGAGGTACACCCCGGCCGCGAACAGCACCGCCCAGCTGAGGCCGAGGACCTGGAGCACGCGGTCGCCGAGGGCGATGTCCTCGGGCGCCCCGGCGTCGCCGCCGTCGACGTCGACGGCGTAGCGCAGCACCGCCAGCACGAACGGCACGATGGAGATCGTCGAGAACGGCGACGGCTCGGTGGCGGCGATCTCGAACGCCCACAGCGAGTACGTGGTGATCATCACCGCAGCTGACAGCGACCACACGAAGCGCAGGTAGGTCTCGGTGTAGCGCAGCAGGGAGGCCCGGGTGGCGCCCTCGCCCGCGGCCGCCAGCCGCTTCTCGGAGTAGCGCTTGCCCGAGACCATGAACAGCGAGCCGAACGCCGTCACCAGCAGGAACCACTGCGAGAGCTCGATGCCGCTGGCCAGGCCGCCGGCGATGGCGCGCAGCAGGAACCCCGAGGCCACGATGGCGATGTCGAGGACCGGCTCGTGCTTGAGCCGCACGCAGTAGGCCACCTGCACCACCAGGTACAGGGCCATGAGCACCACGAGCTCGGTCGAGGCGAGCAGTGCGACGGCCAGCGAGGCGATCGCCAGGCCCGCAGAGGTCGCGTAGGCGGCGCCCACCGGCACCACGCCGGCCGCGATCGGCCGGTGCCGCTTGGTGGGGTGGGCTCGGTCGGCTTCGACGTCGAGGGCGTCGTTGAGCAGGTACACCGCGGACGCCGCCAGGCAGAACGAGGCGAAGGCGATGGCGGTGGTGAGCAGGACGCTGGGCTCGAGCAGACGGCTGGAGGCGAGCGGGGCGGCGGTGACCAGCACGTTCTTCACCCACTGGCGCGGGCGCATCGTGCGGACGATGCCCGAGACGGTGCTCGAGGACCGGCGGCCCTCGGTCAGCGGGGGGCGGGTGGCGGTCACGGCCGGCCCCCGCCCGCGGCGCGCACGGCGGCGCGGCCGGCCAGGGCCCCGACGGCGGTGCCCACGGCGACGTCGGTGGGGAAGTGCAGGCCCAGCACCAGGCGGGAGAGGCCCATCGCGGGGGCCACGACGGCGGGCGCGGCGGGCACCCCGAGCAGGTGGCCGTAGGCCAGGGCCGCGGCGGTGCTCGACGCGGCGTGGGAGCTGGGGAAGCTCAGCCGGCCCGGCGTCCGGGCGTGGACGACGAGGCCGAGCCCGCTGGGGCGGGCGCGGCGCAGCACGCGCTCGACGACCGCGGTGGCGGCGTCGGCGCCGAGCACCGCCGCGCCGGCCGCCGCCCA
>CADCUY010000083.1 GCA_902806005.1 uncultured Quadrisphaera sp.
CTGCAGGCGGTGGTGGCGTGGACGCCGCTGTACCAGGGCGTGGTGCTGATGAGGGCCCTGTTCCTCGGCGAGCTGGCCCCGGGGCTGCTCGTCCCGGTGGCCTACCTGGCGGTGATGGGCGTGGTCGGGGTGCTCGTCGCCGGCCGGCGCCTCGAGCGGCGCCTGCTGCCGTGAGCGGGGCGGCGTGCGGGCCGCCGCCGGCCGAGGTGCTCGATGCGTTCGGCGCGGCCGGCGAGCCCGTCCCGCTGCCCGGGGGCCGGGGTCGCTCCTGGCGCGCGGGCGGGGTGGTGCTCAAGCCGGTGGACACGAGCCTCGACGACCTCCGCTGGCAGGAGGCGCTGTTCGCCCCCTCGCGGGCCCGCCGCGACGTGCGGCTCGCCGCACCCCTCCGGTCGAGCGGCGGCGACCTCGTCGTCGACGGCTGGACGGCCCGCCCCCACCTGCCGGGGACCACCGCCGGTGCGCCGTGGACGGCGGTGGTCGCGGCGGGTCGCCGCTTCTGCGCCGCGGTCCGCCGCGAGCCGCGCCCGCCGCACCTGGACCGGCGGGACGACCCGTGGGCCCGGGCCGACCGGGTCGCCTGGGAGGAGGATGATCCCCCCGCGGCGCTGAGCGACCTGGCCGCCCTGAACACCCTGGCCGCGCTGCGCCGTCCGGTGCCCCTGCCCGCGCAGCTGGTGCACGGGGACCTGACGGGCAACGTGCTGGTGCACCCGGGCCTCCCGCCGGCGGTCATCGACGTCTCGCCGTACTGGCGTCCCGTGGAGTGGGGCACCGCGGTGGTGGTGGCCGACGCGCTGGTGCACCACGGCGCCGGGCCGGGGCTGGTCGCGCGGCTGCTGCCCGGGCCGGACGGCGGGCAGCTGCTGGTGCGGGCCCTGCTCTTCCGCGGTGCCACGGAGGTCCTCGCCGCCGGGGGGCCGGCGACGCCGACGGGTCCGGCCTCCGCCTGGGCGCGAGCCGTGCGGACGGCTGCCGCCGCGGTCAGCGGCGCAGCAGCTCGTCCTCCAGCTCCAGCACCCGCCGGTCCCGGCCGATGCCGGCCACGGCGGTGACCCGCCCGTCCTCGCGGAAGCGCACCACGGCGTCGAGGTCGGCGGGCGAGCCCTCGACCTCGGCGTCGTCGGTGGACGCCGCGTGGCCGGCGAAGCGGACGCTCTTCCCGTACTGCATCGACCAGAAGTAGGGCGGCTCGGTGAGCTCCTCCCCGGCGCCGAGCAGGTTGACCGCCGCCAGCGCCCCGGCCCGCTGCGCCTGCGCCCAGTGCTCGACGCGCACCATCCGCCCGGTGGCCGGGTCGGGGAAGCGCGCCGCGTCCCCGGCGGCGAACACCCCCCGCACCCCGGTCTCCCCGGTGGCGTCGACGAGGATCCCGTCGTCGACGGCGAGCCCGGCGGCCTCGGCCAGCGCGGTGCTCGGCGCCACCCCGAGGCCGACGACCACGACGTCCGCCGGCACGGCGGCGCCGTCCTCCAGCTGCAGCGCCGCGCCGTCCCAGCCGGCGGCCCGGCCGGTGACGAAGCGGACGCCGTTGCTCTCGTGCAGGTCCCTCAGCACCCGGCCGAGGTCCTCGCCGAGCTGGCGGGCCAGCGGCACGGGGGACGGCGCGACGACGGTGACGTCGAGCTCGCGCGAGCGCAGGGACGCGGCGACCTCGAGCCCGATGAAGCCCGAGCCGACCACGACCGCGCGCGTCCCGGCACCGGCGCCGGCGACGATGGCGTCGGCGTCCGCGACCGAGCGCAGCACGTGCACGTCGGCACGGTCGAAGCCGGGCAGGTCGGGCCGCGTCGGCTGCGAGCCCGGGGCCAGCACCAGGGCGTCGTAGCGCAGGGTCGTGCCGTCGTCGAGGGTGAGGGCGCGGGCGTCGGTGTCGAGCGCCGTCGCCGTCACGCCGGTGCGCACGTCGACGTCGTGCTCGGCGTACCACTGCCCGGGCAGCAGCGGCAGGCCGGCGGCGGGCGCCGCGCCCGAGAGGTAGGCCTTGGAGAGCTTGGTGCGGTCCACCGGCGGGGCCGGCTCGGTGGTGAGGAGGACCAGCGACCCCTCGTAGCCGACGCGGCGCAGCTTCTCGACGGCGGCGAAGCCGGCCGCGCCGCCGCCGAGGACGACGACCCGCTCGACCCCGCGGGTGTTCGGCACCTGCTCCGCGGGGCCGGGCGCGGGCTCCGGCGACCCGGCGACGGTGACGAACCCGTCGCTCACGGTGGTCGCCCAGCGGCGCAGCGGCGCGTACGCCGGCGCCAGCGTCGCCTCGCCCGTGCGCAGGTCGAAGCAGGCGTGGTGGAACGGGCAGCGCACCAGGTCGCCGGTGCGCAGCCCCGTGGGCAGCTGGGCGCCGACGTGGGTGCAGGTCGCGTCCAGGGCGCTGACCCGCTCGGCGCCGGTCTCGTCGGTCCAGCGGGCCAGCATCACCGGCTCCTCGCCGACCGTGCCGGCCAGCAGGCCGCCGACGGGGACGTCGCTCAGGGGGACTCCGGCGGTCAGGTCGGGTGCGTCGTCGGTCACCTGTCGATCATGGGTGTGCGCCCCGCCCGGCGCCAGCCCGTGATCGCCGGGGTCGGGGCTGGTGGGGGCACCCGCCGGGTGCCACGCTCGCCGCGTGACCAGCGACCCGTCGCCCACGCACCTGCTGGTGCTGCGCCGGCTGCGGCGCACCCCGGCGAGGGACCTGCTGCGGACGGCGCTCGGCGAGCTCGTCGACGCCGGCGTCCTCGCCGTCGAGGAGCCCGCCGGCGCCCGAGGCCGGCGCGGCGCCG
>CADCUY010000084.1 GCA_902806005.1 uncultured Quadrisphaera sp.
GCGGCGCATCAGCAGCTCGAGCAGGGAGAACTCGCGGGCGGTCAGCTCGATCGCGGTGCCGCCGCGCGCGGCGGTGCGCGCGGCGGGGTCGAGGGTGAGGTCGCCGACGGCGAGCACCGCCGGGCGCGGGCTCGCCCCCCGCCGGAGCATCGCGCGCAGCCGCGCCAGCAGCACCACGTAGGAGAAGGGCTTGACCAGGTAGTCGTCGGCGCCGAGGTCGAGCCCGTCGGCCTGGTCGTGCTCGCCGTCCTTGGCCGAGAGCAGCAGCACGGGCACCCAGTTGCCGGCCCGGCGCAGGGCCTGCAGCACCCGGTAGCCGGAGAGCCCGGGCAGCATCAGGTCGAGCACCACGGCGTCGTAGCTGTTCTCCGTGGCCATCTCCAGGCCCTGGGGGCCGGTGCGCGCGACGTCGACGGCGAAGCCCTCCGCGCGCAGTCCCCGGGCGAGGGCGTCGACCAGCCGCACCTCGTCGTCCACCACCAGCAGCCGCACGGCCACAGCCTGCCCCCTCGGCGGGCCTCGCCGCGCCCACCGCCCCCCACCCGGCCCCTGCCTCCTCAGCGTCGCCTCAGCACCTCTCAGCGCAGTCTCAGCGCGGCGGGCGCACAGTGGAGCCATGAAGAACCGCACTCGCTGGGCCGTCACCTTCGCCACCGCCTCGGCCGTGGTCGGAGGGACCTTCCTCGTCCCCGCCGTCGCCAACGCCGACCCCGACCTCCCGCCGACCACCGCCGAGGAGCTGCTGACCGACCTCGCCTCCGCCGAGCAGCGGCCGTTCTCGGGCACCGTGGTGCACACCGCCGACCTGGGCCTGCCCGAGCTGCCGCAGGGCAGCGGCAGCACCGGTGAGCTCTCCACCCTGCTCGCCGGCTCCACCACGCTGCGGCTGTGGTCCGACGGGCCCGACCGCAGCCGCGTGGCCGTGCTCGGCGCGCTGGCCGAGACCGACCTCGTGCGCAACGGCGACGAGGGCTGGCTGTGGCGCAGCGACGAGGGCACCGCCTACCGCGCCGACCTCTCGCAGCTGCCCGACGAGCCCGCCGAGGGCGAGGAGGCCGTGCCGGGCGTCGTCGGCCCGGAGGGCGCCGACCCCGCGAGCGCCGCGCGCAGCGCGCTGGCCGCGCTCGACCCCACCACCGAGGTCACCCTCGACGGCACCACCACGGTCGCCGACCGCGACGCCTACGAGCTCGTGCTCACCCCCCGCGCCGAGGAGAGCCTCGTCGGCGAGGTGCGCCTGGCCGTCGACGCCGAGACCTCCTACCCCCTGCGCGCCCAGGTCTTCGCCCGCGGCGCCGGCGACCCGGCCCTGGAGACCAGCTTCACCTCGATCTCCTACGAGACCCCGGGCGACGAGGTCTTCGAGTTCGAGCCGCCGGCGGGCACCGAGGTCGAGGACGTCGACCCGGCCGCCCTCGAGGCGATGGGCGCGGGCGCCGAGGCGCCCGAGGGCGCTCCGGCCCCGGGCGAGGGCGCTCCCGAGGGCGCCGAGCCCACGGTCGTCGGCGAGGGCTGGGCCTCCGTCGTCGTCCTGCGCGGTGCCGGCGGTGCCCTGGACGCGGTCGCCGCGGGCGGCGCCGAGGCCCCTGACGCCGCAGACGAGGCCGACGACGCGCGCAGCGAGGAGGGCGAGGAGCTGGCCGGTGCGCTGCTCGGCGCCTTCCAGCCGGTGCAGGGCGACTACGGCACGGGCCAGGTCTTCAGCACCTCGCTGGTCAGCGTGCTGGCCCTCGAGGACGGCCGCGTGCTGATCGGCGCCGTGGCGCCCGAGGTGCTCGAGCGCGCGGCGCTCGACCCCACCGCGGCTCCGTGAGCTCGTCCCTGAGCGCCCCCGCCGGGGCACCGGTCGACCTCGACCGGCGTCCCGGTGGGGAGGTGCCCGCCCAGGCGGCCCCCGCGGGGGCTGCCGGGGCGGGCGCCGCCGGCGTCGACCCCGCCGCGATGGCGGTGGCGACGTCCGGGCTGACCAAGCGGTTCCCCGGCGGCCAGGTGGCCGTCGCCGACCTCGCGCTCGCCGTCCCGCACGGCGCCGTCTACGGCTTCCTCGGCCCCAACGGCTCGGGCAAGACCACGTCGATCCGGATGCTGCTCGGCCTGATCGCCCCGACGTCGGGCACCGCGCACCTGCTCGGGCACCCGGTGCCCGGCGAGCGCGCCGCGGTCCTGCCGCGGGTCGGGGCCCTGGTCGAGGGCCCGGCGTTCCACCCGTACCTGACGGGCGAGGCCAACCTGCGCCGCGCCGACGCCGCCGACCGCACCGTCGACCCGCGCACCTCGAGCGCCCGGATCGGCGCGGCCCTGGAGCGCGTGGGGCTCGGCGCCGCGGCGGGCAAGCGGTACCGCGTCTACTCCCTGGGCATGAAGCAGCGCCTCGGGCTGGCCGCGGCGCTGCTGCGCCCGCGCGACCTGCTCGTGCTCGACGAGCCCACCAACGGCCTCGACCCCCAGGGCACCCGCGAGGTGCGCACCCTGGTGCGCGAGCTGGCCGCCGACGGCACCACGATCGTCGTCTCCACCCACCTGCTGGCCGAGGTCGAGCAGCTGTGCAGCCACGTCGGGGTGATGAGCGCCGGGCGGATGGTCGCCCAGGGCACCCTCGCCGAGGTGACCTCCGGCACCGCGACCCGCGTGCGCGTGGAGTGCCGGGAGCCGGCGCTGGCCGCGACGGTGCTCGAGCGCGCGGGCCTGGCGTCGGTGCGCACCGAGGCCGCCGGCGAGAGCGCCGAGCTGCGGGCGGCCGGCTCGGCGGTGTCGG
>CADCUY010000085.1 GCA_902806005.1 uncultured Quadrisphaera sp.
CTCGGGGCGGGGTGGTCAGGACCGGTCTGCCCCGACTCCGTCGCGGACGACGGGCAGCTCGGCCAGGCGCAGCCGCGCGCTGCCGTAGGGCACCAGCCCCACCGACTCGGGCGGCGTGTCGACGACGACCGGGCTGGCCGGCGGGTCGCCGACCGACCCGCCGTCCATCCCCCAGGCGTGGATGCGCCGCGCGGGCGCGGTCACCCGCACCGGCGCCGCGTCGAGCGCGAAGGGCACCGGCGCGGGGGGCCGCCGCTCCACCGGCCACGACGCGGGCCCGCCGTCGTCGTCCAGGTGCAGCCCCACGTTCCAGCTCCCGCGCGGGGTCACGTGCCACTCCCCCAGGCCGGGAGCCCCGGGCACGGGGTGCCAGGTCTCCCCCGGTGCCACCGCCAGCACCAGGGGCCCGAGGCGCACGCCCACGGCGCCGCCGTCGCGAGGCACCGTGCCCACCGCCATCGGCAGGTGCACGAGCACCTCGTCGCCCTCGGCCCAGGAGCGCTCGACGGTGGCGAACCCCAGCTCGTCGGCGGTGGCGTCCACCGGCTCGCCGCCCACGGTGACCGAGGGTCGCTCGCACCACCCCGGCACCCGCAGCCGCAGGGCCCCGCGGCCGCCGCCGGACTCCACGGTGATCCGCACCGACTCCTCGAAGGGGTACGCGGTGGTCACCGCGAGGCGCACCGGGCGGCCGCCGAGCGTCGCCTCGACGGTGCAGGGCGCGTACGACAGGGCGGCGAGGCCGCCGTCCGGCGTGGCCATCCAGAGCGAGCGCACGAGCTTGGGCCAGCCCTGGTGCAGGTTGGCGGTGCAGCAGCCGAAGTTGGGCTCCAGGCCGAAGACGGTGGCGTCGTCGCCGCTGTAGGTCCACTCCCGCCGGGCCACGGAGACGAGCACCTGGTTGGCCTGCTGGAGGTACTGGTGCGAGCGCACCTGCGGGTCGCACGCGGCGGGCAGGAGGTTGAAGGCGGCCAGCTCGAGCCGGTCGACCAGCGCCCCGTCGCCGTGGATGCGGGCGAGCTGCTCGAGGGTGAACATCAGCTCCACGACCTCGCACGTCTCCACGCCGCGCCGCGGGTCGCGCCCGGCGAGCCACTCGTCGCCGGAGAAGACCCCGTGCACCAGGCCGTGGTGGGCGTCCACGGCGTCCAGCTCGGCGCCGGTGCGGGCGAGCTCGGCGGCCGTGCCGGCGAGGCCGGCGAGCTCGGCGGCGACCCCGCTGGTCTTCAGGCCCATCGCGACGTTGACGCAGTGGTCGAGGTGGTCGAACCGCGCCGTGGGGGCGGTGCGCAGGCCCGTGGTCAGGTGGGCGTGCCAGTCGGCGGTCTGCTCCAGCAGCAGTCGGGCGAGGTCGGCCAGCGGCACCCGGGCGGCCTCGTCGGCGCGCTCGTGGAGCCACAGCACGCTGAGCACGGCGTCGGCGCCGCGCACCCGGCCCCACGAGGCCAGGGGGCGCCCGGGCAGCTCGCGGGCCTGGAAGGCGGCGTACCGGGCGAGGAAGGGCACGACGCGCTCGTCGCCGGTGGCGTCGGCGTGCTGGGTGAGCGCCTTGCACGCCACCATCCGCGGCCACCAGTCGTCGTCGCCCTCCGGGCCGAACTGCCCGTCCGGGCGCTGGCTGGCCAGCAGGGCCTCGACCCAGGTCTTCGCCTGGGCGAGCAGCTCCTCGTCGGCGAGCAGGTGCGCCAGGGGCACCAGGCCGTCGAGGAAGTACGGCCCCCGCTCCCAGGCCTCCCCCGAGCCGCCCAGCCACGCGCTGTCGGGGCCGACGTCCGGCCACACCTCCGCCAGCCGGCCGGTGTGTCCGGCGGCCTGGAGGCGGAGCTGGTCGAGCAGCCAGCCCTCGGGGCGGACGGCACCGAGCGGCAGCTCGCGCAGCGCCGCCCGCGGCGTGGTCGTCGGCGTGGTGGCCGCGGTCGAGGTCAAGGGGTCCTCCCGGTGGTGGCTCATCCGCGCAGCGCGCCGCCGGTGAGCCCGGCGACGTAGTAGCGCTGCAGCAGCAGGTAGACGACGAGGGTCGGCAGGACGGCGAGGACGACGCCGGCCTGCAGCGCGCCGTAGTCGACGGCGCCGTACGCGCCGGAGCGCAGGAAGGTCAGCATGATCGGCAGCGTGTAGCGGTCGCCGCCGGTGAGGAAGATCAGCGGGGCGAGGAACTCGTTCCACGAGGCGATGAACGAGAAGAGGGCCACCGTGGCGACGCCCGGGGCGACCAGCGGCAGGGACACGTAGCGCAGCGCGCGCAGGGACGTCGCGCCGTCGACGAGCGCGGCCTCCTCGATCTCGCGCGGGACCGACTCGAAGCTGTTGCGCATGAGGAAGACGCCGAAGGGCAGCTGGAACATCGTCAGCACCAGCGCCACCCCGACCACGGTGTTCTGCAGGCCCAGCCACCCGAGCACGATGTAGAGCGGCAGGAGCAGCGAGGCGTACGGGACCATGAGGATCAGCAGCGTGGTGCCGAAGAGCAGGCCGCGGCCGCGGAAGGTGAACCGCGCGAAGCCGTAGCCGGCGAGCACGCTGGCCACCACCGTGAACAGCACGGAGAGGGCCGAGAGCACGAGGCTGTTGACCAGGTAGGTGCCGATGCCCTCGCCGAAGGTGGTGAGCCGGCCGTAGTTGGCCAGCGACAGCGACCGCGGGAACCACGTGGGCGGCTGGGCGCTGGCCTCCTCCGGCGTCTTCAGCGAGTTCAGCGCCGTGTGGACCAGCGGCGCCAGGAACAGCAGCGCCGCCGTGGCCGAGAGCAGGTGGAACACCCCGGTGCCGGTGGCGGACGCCGCCCGGACGCGCCCGCTGCGCCGGCGGCGCCCGGGCACCGGGGCGTCGGTCGCAGCGGGGCGGGCGGGCGTCACCACGGTGGGGCCCATCAGTCCTCCCGGTGGCGCAGCGCGAGCAGCTGCAGCCCGTTGACGGCGACGAGGGCGAGCAGCAGGACCACCGAGAGCGCTGCCGCCCGCCCGAGGTCGAACGAGGTGAACGCCGTCTGGTAGATCGCGAAGACGAGCGTGACGGTGCTGCGGTCGGGCCCGCCGCCGGTCAGCACGTAGAACTGGTCGAAGGCGAGCAGCGAGCCGGTCACCGAGAGCACCAGCAGCAGCGCGAGCGTGGGCCGCAGGAACGGCAGGGTGATCCAGCGCAGCCGCTGCAGGCTGCTGGCCCCGTCCATGCGGGCCGCCTCGTACAGCTCCCCGGGCACCGACTGCAGGCCGACCACGAGCACGACCACCTGGAAGCCGATGAACTTCCACACCACCAGGGACAGCGTCGTCCACAGCGCCTTGTCCGGGGTGGCGAGGAAGCCGAACGAGCCGTCGGTCAGCCCGACGGCGCGCGCCAGGCGCTCCATGACGCCGGTCCGGGGGTTGACCGCCGCGTACCAGATGAGCGCCGCCGCAGCGGTGCCGACGACGTAGGGGAGGAAGAACGCCGTCCGGTAGAACGCCGCGCCGCGCCGCGGGCTCGCCGAGACCGCGGCCAGGACGAAGGAGATGCCGAAGATGAGGGCCGTCGCCAGCGCGGTGTAGAGCAGGGTGAACCCGATCGCCCCGACGAAGAGGTCGTCGTCGGGGATCGAGGCGTAGTTCTCCAGCCCGGCCGGCTCCGGTGCCCCGAGCAGCGGCCAGTCCGTGAAGGACATGACCAGCAGCACGCCGAGCGGCAGCAGGAACAGCACCACCACGATGAGCGCCGCCGGCAGGACGAACAGCCATCCCGTGGCGGGCCGGCGGGTCAGGCTCCCGTGCCCGGGCCGCCGCCGCGGTGCTGGGGCCCGCGGTGCGCCGGTCGCCGCGGCGCCGGGCGCGGTCGCCGTGCTCATGCCGGGGCGCTCACTGCTCGTCGAGCACGGCGGCGGAGTCCTCCTGCATGGTGCCCAGCACCTGGTCGACCGGCTGCCCGTTGACCACGGCGTCGCGGAGGCCGGTCAGCCAGGGGCCGGTGGCGGTGTTGAAGACCTCCCCGTAGTTCAGGGCCGACGGGGTGTAGCCGCCGGCGAGGTTCTCGATCACCGCGACCACCCGCGGGTCCTGCGCGGAGTACTCGTTGTCCGCGAGGTCGACGCGGGAGGGCAGGAAGCCGGCCTGGGCGAGCACCTCCACCTGCGCCTCCTCCTGGAGCGACCACTCGATGAAGTCCCACGCCTGCTCGACGTGGTCGGAGCTGGCGGTGATGCCGACGATGTCGCCGCCGACGAAGGTCGACGTCGCGGAGCCGTCAGGGGCGGGGATCGGCGCGTACCCGTACTCGAAGCCGCTGTCGACCAGCTCGGTGAAGACGAAGTTGCCGATCGGGAGGATGCCGACCGTGCCGGCGATGAACTCGTCGTCCCACGTGGCCCCGGACTCCTGGGCCGAGGCGGGCGACATGATGTCGTTGGCGTACATCCGCTGGTGCAGCTCGAGCACCTGCCCCATCGCCTCGCCGTCCAGCTGCACCGGCTCCCCGGCCTCGACGGGCGGCTCGCCGGCGGCGGCCAGCATCGGGAACACCGTGAAGGCGTTGCACCCGGCGCAGTTGCCGGGCCAGTAGTAGCCGTAGGTGTCGCCCCCGAGGGCGCGCACGGCCTCCGCGTGGGCGTAGAGCTCCTCGAAGTCCCTCGGCGGCGCCTCGGGGTCGAGGCCGGCCGCCGCGTACAGGTCCTTGTTGTAGACCAGGAAGGAGCTGTCGATGCTGAAGGGCGCGCCGTAGAGGTTGCCGTCGGCGTCGGAGGCGGCCTCCGACTGCGCCGTGGACAGGTCGTCGACGAAGTCGAGCCCCTCGATCCTCTCGGTGATGTCGAGCAGGAGGCCCTGCTCGACGTAGTTCGGCGAGTACACGACGTCGGCGGCCAGCAGGTCGGGCAGCTCGTCCCCACCGGCGGCGGCGCCGACCACCTGCTGGTAGTTGTCAGCGGGGACGACGGTCAGCTCGATCTGGTTCTCGTGGCTCTCGTTGTAGGCGTCGACCAGCGCCTGGGCGAGCCGGTCGGGGCCGGCCGAGCGCACCCACATGGTCAGCGTCGACCCGTCGTCGGGGACGTCCGAGCCGCCGCTGGAGCCGCCGCCGCAGCCGGTCAGGGTCAGCGCCCCGACGAGCAGGCTCGCCCCGAGGACGCCCGGACGGCTCCGGCGGCGCTGGCTGGTGGGTCGCAGGGACGGGCGGGGAGGACGGGACATGCCTTCTCCTTCGAAGAGCGCCGACGGGGCCAGGTCGTCCTGACCGCCGCACCATTGCGGATATCGGTTTCCGTGACGCTAGCGGCCCCGCCACCGACCGTCAACCCTGGCATGACGGCTCTCAGACCACGGTCTCCTAGATCACCGTTGCGGAAATGTTTCCGAAGCGGTTACGGTGCTCGGGCTCCGGTGGGAGCGGGACGACGACGGGGCGTTGACGAGGAGGTGCGGCATGGCTGGTGCGGGCGCATCGGCGCGCACGCGCCGCTCGAGCACCGTCAGCGACGTCGCCGCGCTGGCCGGGGTCTCCCCCGGCACCGTCTCCAAGGCGCTCAACGGCCGCGGGCAGCTGCGCGCCGAGACCCGGCGGCGCGTCATCGACGCCGCGCAGGAGCTCGGCTTCTCGCCCAACCTCGTCGCGCGCGGGCTCATCGCCGGCCGCACCTACACGGTCGGGGTGCTCACCACCGACAGCTTCGGCCGCTTCACCATCCCGGTGATGCTCGGCGCCGAGGACGTCATGGGGGCCGGGGAGATGTCGATGCTGCTGTGCGACGGGCGCGGCGACCCCCTCCGCGAGCAGCACTACGTGCGCACCCTGCTCGCGCGCCGCGTCGACGGGATCATCGTCACGGGCCGCCGCAGCGACCCGCGCCCCTCCCTCGGCCGGCACCTGCCGGTGCCCGTGGTCTACGCGCTGGCCCAGTCCGAGGACCCGGGCGACGTCTCGGTCGTCCACGACGACACCCAGGGCGCGGTCCTGGCCGCCGAGCACCTGCTCGCGACGGGCCGGCGGCGCATCGCCCACGTCACGGGAACGGCGCACCACGCCGCGACCCAGCACCGCGCGGCCGGCGTCACCGCGGCGCTGGCCGCGGCCGGCGAGCAGCTGGTCGGCGGCCGGCCGCTCACCGGCGAGTGGAGCGAGCGGTGGGGGCGCGACGCCGTGACCGAGCTGCTCCTGCGGGGCGAGCCGTTCGACGGCGTCGTCGCGGGCAGCGACCAGGTGGGGCGGGGCGTGGCCTCGGCGCTGCGCGAGGCGGGACGGCGGGTGCCCGAGGACGTGGGGATCGTCGGCTTCGACAACTGGGACGTCATGGCCGAGGCCTCGCGGCCGCCGCTGACGACGATCGACCCGAACCTCACCGACCTGGGGCACACGGCCGCGTCGCTGCTCCTGGACGCCATCGGCGGCAGGTCGCTGGAGCCCGGGGTGCGGCGGTCGCCGTGCCGGCTGGTGACCCGGCGCTCGACCGAGACCGTCGTCTGACGGCCCCGGCCGGCGCCGGGGGCGGGCTCAGTCGCGCAGCGAGTCGATGTCGATGACGAAGCGGTAGCGGACGTCACTGGCGACCACGCGCTCCCAGGCGGCGTCGATCTCGTCGCCGCGGATGACCTCGACCTCCGCCCCGAGGCCGTGCTCGGCGCAGAAGTCGAGCATCTCCTGGGTCTGCCGGGTGCCGCCGATGCTCGAGCCGGCGAGGCTGCGCCGGTTGGTGAACAGCGAGAACGGTGAGACCGACAGCGACTCCTCGGGGGCGCCGACGTTCACCAGGGTGCCGTTCAGGCGCAGCAGGCCCAGGTGGGCGTCCAGGTCCACGGTGGCCGAGACGGTGCTGACCACCAGGTCGAAGCTGCTGGCGAGGCGCTCGAAGGTGCCCTCGTCGGAGGTCGCGGCGTAGTGGTGCGCCCCGAGCCGCAGCGCGTCCTCCTGCTTCTTCAGCGACTGGCTGAGCACGGTGACCTCGGCGCCCATCGCCGCGGCGAGCTTCACGCCCATGTGGCCCAGGCCGCCCAGCCCGACGACGGCGACCTTCACGCCGGGGCCGGCGCCCCAGTGGCGCAGCGGGGAGTACAGCGTGGTCCCGGCGCACAGCAGCGGGGCGGCGACGTCGAGGCCGACCCCCTCGGGGATGCGCAGCACGTAGTCCTCGTCCACGACGATGCGCGTGCTGTAGCCCCCGACGGTGGGCTGCCCCTCCTTGTCGGTCCCGCCGTAGGTGTTGACCATCCCCTGGACGCAGTACTGCTCCTCGCCGGCGCGGCAGTTGTCGCAGACGCGGCAGGAGTCGACGAAGCACCCCACCCCGACGCGGTCGCCGACCCGGTGCTTGCTGACCTCCGCACCGACCGCGGCGACGGTGCCCGCGATCTCGTGCCCGGGCACCAGCGGGTAGGGCACCGGGCCCCAGTCGCCGCGGGCGGTGTGGATGTCGGAGTGGCAGATGCCGGTGTAGGCGATGTCGATCAGGACGTCGGCCGGGCCGACGTCGCGTCGCTCGATGGTGGTCCTGGTGAAGGGGGCGCCCGCAGCGGGCGTGGCGTACGCGGTGGCAGTGATCACCGAGCCAGTCTCGTCCCCGCTCGCGGGCGGCTCGCCTGCGGGCCGCCAGCCGGGTCAGCGGTCGGTCTGGTACACGTCGGGCACGCCGTCGGCGTCGACGTCGGCGCGGTCCCGCTCGTCGATGAGCCGGTAGGTGCGGTCGCGCAGCCGCAGCACCACCGCGGCCAGGAGCGCCGCGACCACCGACCCGGTGAGGACGCCGATGGTCACGTGCTCCCCGCGCTCGCTGCCGGCGCCGAAGGCCAGCTCGCCGATGAGCAGCGAGACGGTGAAGCCGATGCCGGCGAGGAGCGAGAGGCCGAGGACGTCCGACCACGCCAGGTCGGCGTCGAGCTCCGCCTTCGTGAACCGCGCGACGAGGAAGGTCGCCAGCGTGACCCCGACCGCCTTGCCGACGACCAGCGCCACGACGATGCCCAGCGCGACGGGGTCGCGGAGCGCGTCGAGGAAGCCGCTGAGGCCGCCGATGGTCACCCCTGCCGCGAACAGCGCGAAGACCGGCACCGCCACTCCTGAGGAGACCGGCCGCCACACGTGCTCGAAGTGCTCGGCCAGGCCGGGCCCGGCGCTCGGGCCGCCCGCGGCGGCGCTGCGCACCACCGGGACGGCGAAGCCGAGCAGCACCCCCGCCACGGTGGCGTGCACCCCGGAGGCGTGGACGAGCGCCCAGGTGACCAGCGCCAGCGGCAGCAGCAGCCACCAGGACGTGACGCGCCGCTGCACAGCGAGGGCGAACAGCGCCAGGGGCGCCAGCGCCAGGAGCAGCGGGGTGACCTCGAGGTCGGAGGTGTAGAAGACGGCGATGATGGTGATCGCCAGGAGGTCGTCGACGACGGCGAGGGTGAGCAGGAAGGTGCGCAGCGCGGCGGGCAGGTGGGTGCTGATCACCGCGAGGACGGCGAGCGCGAAGGCGATGTCGGTGGCGGTGGGGATGGCCCAGCCGCGCAGCGCGTCGCCTCCGGTCCCGAGGTTCAGCACGACGTAGATGACCGCGGGCACGGCCATGCCGCCGACCGCGGCGGCCACGGGCAGGGCGGCGCGGCGCGGGTCGCGCAGGTCGCCGGAGACGAACTCGCGCTTGAGCTCCAGCCCGGCGACGAAGAAGAAGATCGCGAGCAGCCCGTCGGCGCTCCACTCGGCGACGGTGAGGTGCAGGTGCAGGGCCTCGGGGCCGAAGCTGGTCTCGCGGAGGGCGTCGTAGGTGCTCGCCCACGGCGAGTTCGCCCACACGAGCGCGACGACGGCGGCGACGAGCAGGAGGGCGCCGCCGACGGTCTCCCTGCGCAGGACCCCGGCGAGCCGGCTGTCCTCGAGGTAGGAGCCGCGGGCGAACAGCGGCGGGGGCGCGTCTGGGGGGCGGGTGCTCACGGGGGGCTCCTGTGCGGGGTCGGCGACGGGACTGCCGACCAGACTTCCCGGCGCACCGCGGGCCAGCCTACGGGCGCCGCAGCCTCAGGGCGCCAGCGCGAGCGCCAGCCGGCGCAGCCGGGCCCCCCAGGCCGCGTCCGCCGGGCGCACCCCGAGGTCGCGCCCGATCACGGCCGCCTCCGCCAGCGCCCGGACGCGCAGCCACCCCGCCGCGCGGGCGGGGTCGAGGGCGGCGGCCG
>CADCUY010000086.1 GCA_902806005.1 uncultured Quadrisphaera sp.
CGTGCTGCGCTACTACGAGGGGATGCCCGACGCCGAGATCTCCGCCCTGCTCGACATGCCGGCGTCCACGGTGCGCAGCAGCGCCCGCCGCGGTCTCTCGGCGCTGCGGGCCTCGGCGGCCCTGCACGACGACGCGGACGCCGTCCGGCGGTGAACCGGGCGCGGCGTCGATCGATGGACCGGTCCCGTGCGTCGGGCAACCTCCGGCACGTCCGCGGCGTCTGAGGGACGTGGACAGGAACAGGGGGCGCCAGCGGGTGCTGCGTGCCGCGGTAGCCGCCGTAGCCGCGGTGGCGGTCGGGGCGCTGACGGGGTGCGGCACGTCCACGGCACCCGTGACGCCGCTCGCGGCGAGCGCGGCGCCCGCGCCCGTCGGCGGCACGAGCGACTTCACCGACCCGGAGCGCTGGGCGACGCTCCCCCCGTTCTCCCGGACCGAGCCGGTGGTCCTCCTGGAGGAGGCGGACGTCGCGGCGGCCTTCCCGGACGACGTCGGCTGGGAGCCCGGGGCCATCACCGGTACCGGCGGCGACTGGGCGCGGGCCTGGTGCACCGGGAGCAGCCACCTGTTCTACGAGACGGGCTTCGACGTCCCGAGCCCCAGCGACGAGCACGTGCGGGCCTGGTCCGTGCCGTCCGGGACCGGCTCGTCGCCCGGCCTGCACGTCGAGGCGTACCGCTGGGGGGCTGATGTCGGCGCCGTGACGTCGGCGCAGCGCTGGGGCGAGCGGCTGACCGCCTCTGCGGAGGACTGCCCCGGTGCCGAGGTGCAGGACTCCGGCGGCGTGCCCGGCGAGGCGCCCCTGGTGACGGCGACCGACGCCGGCGGCGGGTGGTGGGAGGTGCAGGTCGCCACCACGGGCGGCCCGACCGCGGTGCGCCTGCGCGCCACCGTCACCGCGGCCGCGGCCGGGGACGCCGCTGAGGGTCTGACGCACCTGGCGGGCCGGCTCGTCGCCCGCCTGGCGGTGGCGGACGACGCCGCGAGCCACCTGCGGGACTCCCCGGCCGACCGCCCCGACCTGAGCGCGGCCCACCTGCTCAGTGACGACGACGTCAGCCGCCGCGACCAGCCCGCCGACCCGCCCGCGGTCGCCACCCCCGTCGAGTCCGCGGCGAGGTCGGACGGGTGGTGCGCCGAGAGCCCGGTGCAGGGCGCGCCGCTGCCGGAGCAGGCGTGGTCGACCTCGTGGACGGAGCCGGGGCCCTTCGAGCCCGGGTTCGACGTCATGGAGGTCGACCAGAGGGTGCTGCGCTTCTCCGGCCTGGGTGACGAGGGCGGTGTGGCGGCAGCCCAGGCCTTCAGCACCGCCTTCCGCGCCGGTGCGCAGACCTGTGCCGACGCGGCGGCGGACGGCCGTGAGGTGCAGGTCAGCGACTACAGCGTCGAGGGCGAGGACTCCCTGGCCGTCGCCGTCGACCAGGGCGACGGCACGTGGCGGGTGACGGCCACGGCCCGCGACGGCATCACGGTGCTCGTGGTGTCGATGCGCGTGCAGTGGGAGGGGGAGTGGTACCCCGACCCAGTGGTCGCCCTGACCGGCGCCGCCTGGGCGCGGATCCGCGAGGCCGACCGCAACGCGTCCTGAGGTCACCGCGGCAGCAGGGGCCGGCGGACGGGACGGGTGCTGGCCCAGTACGCGGCCCCCGCGGCTGTCGCCGTCGCAGGTGGTGCTGGGCCGGCCCACCACCGGCGCGCTGGCGCTGGGCGCGATCGCGGCGCTGACGCGCCAGGCCCTCCCGCGGGAGCCCGCCGTCCACCCGCACCTCGTGCTCTCGACCGGGCCGGTGCCGCTGAGCGCCGCGGTGGTCCTCGCCGTGCCGGTCGGCGCCCTGGTCGTCGTCTCCGGCGCCGTCGTCAGCCAGGGGCGCCTCGCTCCGCTGGTGCGCCCTGCGGGTCGGTGAAGATGGCGAGCAGCTCGTCGATCCGGTGGTCGGCGGTGGTGGGGTGGCGGAAGGGCCGGCCGCGCTCGAGCGTGTAGTGGTTACGGCGCCCCACCCGCTCCCGCCGCAGGTACCCGGCGTCCTCGAGGTCGCCGAGGATGGTGAGCGCGGCCCGGGTGCTGACCCCGACCGTGGCGGCCACGTCGTGCACCCGGGCGTCCGGGGCCCTGGCCACCGCGAGGAGCACGTGGGCGTGGTTGGTCAGGAAGGTCCACGGGCGGGTGGTCGGGGCGCTCACCCGCCCGTCCTACCACCGGCGCGGTGCCTGCCGGAGGGTCAGGGCCACCCCCTCCTGCTCGGCGAGGGTCCCCTCGTCGGCCAGCGCGACCCACCCGCCGCGGGCGAGCACGAGCTCGATCAGCTCGTCGACGGCGTCGTCGATGACGTCGGGGTGCTCGACGTCGGTCGCGGGGGTGAGCAGGTCGCCGTCCGGGCTCAGCCGGGCCGGATAGGTCGACGACTCCTCCACCACCAGCATCTCGGGTCGCTCGTACCGCGCGGCCAGCCACGCGGACGGCACGCCGGTGACGACGCGGTCCTCACCGGTGCGGCGCGCGAGCAGCTCGAGGGCCTCCTGCTGGCGGGAGTGGAGGTAGCCGTCGACGACCGGCCGGATCCGCTGACGCAGCTCGGCCAGCGGGGCGGTGGCCAGGCTGCCGGTGACGGTGCCGGCGAGGCGGGCGAGGTTCTCGGACCGGGCGCGGAAGTCGGCCAGCAGCCGCTCGGCGCCGACGAGGACCAGGGGCGCCGGGTGCAGGGCGAGGTGGGCGCCGAGGGCGCGGTCGACGTCGCGCAGGAACCTCCGCGCGGCCTCCTCCTGGGCCTGCGGCCGGTGGGTCAGCTGGCGGTGGCGCTCGGCGGAGAGCGGGAACCGGCTGCTGCGGGCGGGGGCCAGGACGCCGCCGACCTCCTCGAACAGGCGGGCCTGGTCGGCGGCCAGGACGAGGACCACGTGGCGCGGCGCGCGGTGCAGGCACCGGACGAGGTCGCGGGTCGCGAAGGTGGGGTCGACGACCACGCGGTCGGCCACGGGCAGCGGCAGCCGCAGCACCCGCGCGGTGGTCGGGCTGGCGTAGAGGGCGATCGCCTCGGAGGTCGGCCCGTGCACCGCTTCGACGAGCAGGTCGTCCAGGCGGGCCAGGACGTCGGCGTGCGCCCCCGTGGGGTCCTCGGCCCGCAGGCGCTCGGCCGCCTGGGCGGTCAGCCGGCGCAGGCGCTGGGTCGCGGCCGGCGCCATCCGCCGCGCCCTGCTGGTGGTCATCAGGACCGAGACGCACGGGTGCTCGCGCACCGCCTGCAGGGCGGCGACGTCCTCCGGCGCCAGGCCCGCCCGCGGTGCGGCGGTCGCGGCGCGGTCCTCGGTGAGCATCGGGGCGGTGCTGGTCATCTCTGCCTCCTGGGTCGGTCGGTGCTGGACGGGTGCGGGGTGGTCGGTGGTGCTGGGCCGGGTCATCGGGGTGCGTCGACCCGCTCGCGGTCCTGGCGCCGCGAGGAGCGCCAGATCGGCTCGAGCTCGGCCGTCTCGGCCTCCGTGGCCCGGCGGAAGGGCGGCGCAGCAGGCGCTTCCAGGGCCCTGCGGCCCTGCCCGCGGGTCGCGCGCAGGCTGAGGAGGACCGAGGTGCCGATGATCGTGGCGATCACGGCCAGGGAGAGGGTGGTCGGCACGTAGTACAGGTCGACCTTGAGCAGCATCTTGACGCCGACCCAGATGAGGACCAGGGCCAGGCCGACCTTCAGGTACACGAAGCGGTGGATGAGGTCGGCGAGCAGGAAGTACATGGCCCGCAGCCCCAGGATGGCGAAGGCGTTGGCGGTGAAGACCAGGAACGGCTCGTCGGTGACGGCGAAGATCGCCGGGATGGAGTCGACGGCGAAGACGACGTCGGTGACCTCCACCAGCACGAGCACCGCCAGCAGCGGGGTGGCCAGCAGCACCCCGCCGCGGCGGACGACGAAGCGCTGCCCGTGGTAGGCGTCGGTCATCGGCACCCACCGGCGGAAGAGGCGCAGGGCCGTCGACCTCTCGGGGTCGAGGTGCTCGTCGCGGGTGCGGATCATCCGGTAGCCGGTGTAGAGCAGGAACGCGGCGAACAGGTACAGCACCCAGCTGAAGCTGGCGATGAGCACCGACCCGGCGGCGATGAAGATGCCGCGGAAGACCAGCGCGCCCAGGACGCCGAAGAACAGCACGCGGTGCTGGTACTCCCGGGGCACGGCGAAGTAGGTGAAGACGATCGCCCAGACGAAGACGTTGTCGACGGCCAGGGACTTCTCGATCAGGTAGCCGGCGAAGTACTGCTGGCCCAGCTCGGCGCCGTACACCGACCACACCAGCGCCCCGAAGGCGACGCCGAAGGCCACCCAGACCGCCGACCACGCGGCGGCCTCGCGCACCCCGATCACGTGGGCGCGGCGGTGGGCGAACAGGTCGATCGCGAGCATGGCGAGGATGACGCCGAGCACGGCCAGCCAACCCCAGAGCGGGACGGACACAGGGAGCACCTTCCGGTCGCAGGACGACCGGAGGTCTCTCCCAGCCCCTGGGGGGCCCGCTGCGCCGAGCCCCGTCCGCAGGGCCGTACTGGCGACGCAGCGCTCGGGGGTACTCCCCTCCGCGTACGGAAAGAGTGAAGCACGCTTCACCTGTTGCGGTCAAGCCGGACCGGCGCGGTCCCGGCGCCGGGGGGCGGCCTCGCTAGCCTGCCCCGGTGACCAGCGCCGTGGACCCCGGCACCTCGCTCGACCAGCTCGACACGGTCGCCCGCGCCGAGCAGACCCCCGACCACGAGCAGCCCTTCGGGGCCCTCGGACTGCGCGAGGAGGAGTACGGGCGGATCCGCGCGATCCTCGGCCGCCGCCCCACGTCGTCCGAGCTGGCCATGTACTCGGTGATGTGGTCCGAGCACTGCTCGTACAAGTCGTCCAAGGTGCACCTGCGCCAGTTCGGCGAGCGCACCACCGAGGCGATGCGCAGCAAGCTCCTGGTCGGCATCGGCGAGAACGCCGGGGTCGTCGACGTCGGCGGCGGCTGGGCGGTCACGTTCAAGGTCGAGAGCCACAACCACCCCAGCTACCTCGAGCCCCACCAGGGCGCGGCCACGGGCGTCGGCGGCATCGTCCGCGACATCATCGCGATGGGCGCCCGCCCGGTCGCCGTCATGGACTCCCTGCGCTTCGGCGCGATCGACCACCCCGACTCCGCCCGCGTGGTGCCCGGCGTGGTGGCCGGCGTCGGCGGCTACGGCAACTGCCTCGGCCTGCCCAACATCGGCGGCGAGGTGGTCTTCGACCGCGTCTACCAGGGGAACCCGCTGGTCAACGCGCTGTGCGTGGGAGTGATGCGCCACGAGGACATCCACCTGGCCAGCGCCACCGGCGAGGGCAACCTCGTGGTGCTCTTCGGCGCCCGCACCGGCGGCGACGGCATCGGCGGGGTCTCGGTGCTGGCGTCCGACACCTTCGAGGGCGTCGGCGAGGACGACCTGGACGGCCGCCGCTCGCGCAAGCGCCCCGCCGTGCAGGTCGGCGACCCGTTCGCCGAGAAGCTGCTCATCGAGTGCTGCCTGGAGCTCTTCGCCTCCGGCACGGTGCTCGGCATCCAGGACCTCGGCGGCGCCGGGCTCTCGTGCGCGGTCTCCGAGCTGGCCAGCGCCGGGGACGGCGGCATGGCCGTGCGCCTCGACGCCGTCCCCCTGCGCGACCCCTCCCTCGCCCCGGAGGAGGTGCTGATGAGCGAGAGCCAGGAGCGGATGATGGCCGTGGTCGCCCCCGGCGACCTGGAGGCGTTCCTGGCGGTCACCCGGCGCTGGGACGTCGAGGCCACCGTGGTCGGCGAGGTCACCGGCACGGGCCGCCTCCGGGTCACCTGGCACGACGAGCTGGTGGTCGACGTGCCGCCGCGCACCGTGGCCCACGAGGGCCCGGTGTACGTGCGCCCGACGGCCAGGCCCGCCGAGCTCGACGTGCTGGCCGCCGACCCCGCCGAGGCGCTGCCGCGCCCCACCGCCCCGGACGAGCTGCGCGCCACCGTGCTGCGCCTGGCCGCCTCGCCGAACCTGTGCAGCCGCGCCTGGGTGACCGACCAGTACGACCGGTACGTGCTGGGGAACACCGCGCTCGCGACCCCGGACGACGCGGGGGTGGTGCGCATCGACGAGGCCACCGGCCTCGGCGTCGCGCTGTCCCTGGACGGCAACGGCCGCTACGCCCGCCTCGACCCCTACGCGGGGGCGCAGCTGGCGCTGGCCGAGTCGTACCGCAACGTCGCGACGACGGGGGCAGCGCCCCTGGCGGTCACGGACTGCCTGAACTTCGGCTCCCCGGAGGACCCGGGGGTGATGTGGCAGTTCGCCGAGGCGACCCGCGGCCTGGCCGACGCCTGCGCGGTGCTCGGGGTGCCGGTGACCGGGGGCAACGTCAGCCTCTACAACCAGACCGGGCACGTGCCGATCCACCCGACCCCCGTGGTGGGGGTGCTCGGGGTGCTCGACGACGTCGCCCGCCGCACCCCCTCGGGCTGGCGGGAGCCGGGGCAGAACCTGTACCTGCTCGGCACCACGCGCGAGGAGCTCTCCGGCTCGGAGTGGGCGGCGGTCGTGCACGACCACCTGGGCGGGCAGCCGCCCGCGGTGGACCTCGAGGCCGAGCGCACCCTGGCCGCGGTGCTGGCCAGCTTCTCCCGCGACGGGCTGGTGGACGCCGCGCACGACCTCTCCGACGGGGGCTTGGCGCAGGCGCTGGTGGAGTCGTGCCTGCGCTACGGCGTGGGGGCCCGGGTGTGGCTGGGGGAGCTGTGCGAGCGCGACGGGCTGGACGCCGCCACGGCCCTGTTCTCGGAGTCGACCGCGCGGGTGCTCGTCTCGGTGCCGCGCAGCGAGGAGGTGCGCTTCACCGACGTCTGCACCGCCCGCGGGGTGCCGCACCTGCGGATCGGGGTCTCGGACGCCGGGGGGCCGGGCGCCGGAGGGCCGGGCGCCGACGCCGGGCCGGCGCTCGACGTCCAGGAGCTGTTCACCCTGCCCCTGGCCGAGCTGCGCACCGCGCGCGAGCGCACCCTGCCGGAGGCCTTCGGCGCCCCGCCCCGGTGATCACGGGCTGTTCCACCCGCCCGGGATCCGGGCCGGTGGAACAGCCCATGATCACCGGGGGTGCGGGCCTCCCGGCGTCACGGCACCGGCCACACCAGGGTGTCGCCGTCGTAGACCTCCGCGAGCACCGCGTCGTCGAAGGCCGCCTCGACGTCGGGGTCGGGCTCGAGCAGTCCGCTGGCCACGACGTCCTCCGCCTCCGCCCGGGTCTTCTCCGGGTCCAGGTGGCCGACCGGGGTGCCCGCCGGCGTCGACGAGGCCACCAGCTCCTGCTCGGCGGCCCAGACGTCGAGGTTGTGCGCGACGTCGTACGTGCCGGTCTCGTCGCGCTCGGCCGCGAGGTCGACGCACTCCTGCGGCTCCTCCTGGCAGTGGGCGAAGGCGCGCAGGGTGGCGCGCAGGAAGTCCTGGGCCGCGGTGGGGTGGTCCGCGAGGAAGTCGGGGTTCACCGCCATCGCGGCGAACGAGCCGGTGACGCCGGAGTCCTCGGGGTTCCACAGCGTCACCTGCTCCCCGGCGTCGGCGAGCAGCGCGGGCTCGTTGGACTTGTAGCCGGTCAGCGACTGCACCTGCCCGCGCGGCAGGATCGAGGGGTCGTAGCCCACGACGACCTGCTGGATCGCGTCGACGTCGACGCCCTCGTTGACCAGCATCGCCCGGATCGGCGGCGGCAGGCCGCCCTTCTGGCCGAGGACCGTGCCCTCCAGCTGACCCAGCTCGGTGATCTCGGGCATCGTCATCAGGGTGGCGATCGGCACGTGCCCGAGCGTGGCGATGCCCGTGACGTCGCTGCCCCCGGCCCGCGCCGTGAGGACCTCGGCCTCGTTGCCGACCGAGGTGACCTGGGCGGTGCCCGCCGCGACGAGGCTGGCGTTCTGGGCGGTGTCGCCCGTGCCCGGCTGGATGCTGACGTCGAGGCACAGGGCGTCGTAGTACCCCAGCCCCTCGGCCGCGACCTCCTCGAGGATCCCCGCCGAGGCCTGCCACTGGTAGCCGGTGATGTAGGTGATCGCGCCGGCGGCCTCGTTCTGCGCGCACCGCTCGGGCGTCAGCGGCGCCTCCTCGCCGGCCGGTGGCGAGCTCGCCGACGACGGGCCGGCCGCCCCGACCTCGGTGTCCTCCGCGGCGCCGCCGCACGCGGCGAGCGCGAGCACCGCCGCGAGGGCGCCCCCGAGGGCGGAGCCGCGGACGGCACCCGGGCGGTAGGAGGTGGGTCGCTGGCGCGCCACGGGGGGCTCCGATCTCGAGGCGGTGCTCAGGGGCGGGATTCTCAGGAGCGGGGTGTTCACGGACGCGGCGCCCGGGAGTCGTGCCAGTGCAGCAGCCGGCGCTCCAGCGCGGTGAGGAGCACCAGCAGCGCCAGGCCCATCGCCGCGAGGCAGGCGACCGCGGCGTACATGGCCGCCAGCTGGGACGACGCCGCGGTGTTCCTGATCAGCGTACCGAGCCCGGCGGAGGAGCCGGCGGCGACGAACTCGGCCACCACCGCGCCCACCAGCGACAGGGGCAGCACCACCCGCAGCGCCGCCAGCACGTAGGGCAGGGACGTGGGCGCGCGCAGCAGCAGCAGGGTCTCCCACCGGGAGGCGCGCAGGCTGGTGAAGACCTGGAGGACCGCCGGCGGCACCGAGCGCAGGCCGGTGGTGGTGTTCACCAGCACCGGGAAGAAGATGATGATCGCGGTCAGCAGCACCTTCGGGGTGGCGCCGAAGCCGAAGGCGACGACGAGGCCCGGCGCCAGCGCCACGACGGGGGTCACGTTCAGCACGACCGCCAGCGGCATCAGCGCCCGCCGCACCACCGGCACCTCGGAGACGAGCAGCGCCAGCAGCACGGCCGCGGCGAAGCCCACCGCGAGGCCCGTCGCGGCCACCTGCAGCGTCGTGGCGGCGTTGGCCAGGTAGGTGGTGGGCGACTCGACGAGGGCGGCGGCGACGTCGGGCAGCCGGGGCAGCACGAAGGGGTTGCCCGCGGCGACCGCCGTCCACCCTGCGGCGGCGGCCGCGAGCGCCACCGCCACGGGCAGCCACAGCGACGGGCGCCACCACGCGGG
>CADCUY010000087.1 GCA_902806005.1 uncultured Quadrisphaera sp.
GGGCACCAGCGCGACCCGGGCCCGTGCCTGGGCGGGGGCCGGCGAGGTCGGGGCGGCGCGCACGCCGGACGGGCGGCAGGGGCGGGCGCGCCGGCGCGGGGACGGGGGCCGAGGATCCAGGCATGACGCCGCCCGAGCGCTACCCGCCGGTCCCCGAGCCGCTGGAGCCCGGCGAGGGCGGCGGCGTCGTCGACGACCACACGCACCTCGACGGCCTGCCCGACCACGAGGTCGAGGCCCTGCTCGCCGCCGCAGCCGCGGCCGGGGTGCCGCGCGCCGTCCAGATCGGCTGCGACCTGCCCGCCGCCCGGTGGACGGCGGCCGCCGTCGACCGCTGGCCCCAGCTGCTCGGCGGCGTCGCGATCCACCCCAACGAGGCCCCGCTGCTCGCCGCCCGCGGCGAGCTGGACGCCGCGCTCGCCGAGGTCGAGGCCCTCGCCGCGAGCACCGAGCGGATCCGGGTGGTGGGGGAGACGGGCATGGACGCGTTCCGGACGGACCTGGCAGACCCGGCCGACCTGAAGGCTCAACGGGAGGCTTTCGCCTGGCACGTCGACCTCGCCAAGCGCCTCGGGAAGACGCTGCAGATCCACGACCGCGACGCTCACGACCTCGTGCTCGACGTGCTCGAGGCCGAGGGCGCCCCGGAGCGCACGGTCTTCCACTGCTTCTCCGGCGACGCCGACCTCGCCCGGCGCTGCGCCGCGCACGGCTGGTACCTCTCCTTCGCGGGCACCATCACGTTCAAGAACGCGCACGGGCTGCGCGAGGCCCTGCGCGCAGTGCCGCTGGAGCTGGTGCAGGTCGAGACCGACGCCCCCTACCTGACCCCCGTGCCCCACCGCGGACGCCCCAACGCCAGCCACCTGCTGCCCCACACCGTCCGCGCGGTGGCGCAGGTGCTCGGCCGCGACACGCGGCAGACGAGTGATGTCCTCACTCAAACGGCACGGCACCTCTACGGTGCGTGGTGATGGACGCCGCTGTGCTGGAGAAGCCACTGACCGGTGACGCACGCCACGGGGAGGGCAAAGCCGTGGCAAAGATCCCGGCGCAGAGACGCCCAGACCTGGCCATACCGGACGCACTGGCCTACGGTCGCGCGCTGACAGCCGGGAGCGGGACGCCCTCGGACGTCGACGTGCCGGCCCTCCCGCGACAGCGCGGACGCCGGCGGGACGAGACCGCACCGCGGGGCCCCCGGGCGACGACCACAGCGCTGGTCGCCGTCCGCCCCCGCGCGGGCGGCGCTCGTGCCGGGGCTCACACCGCCCCCCGTCGACGCCCAGGGCCCGTGCCCGGGACGATCGACGCAAGGGACCTCGTGCGCCTCCTCCCCACCCGCCGCTCCACCCGCCTCGCCGGTGGTGCGGTCCTCGTCACCGCCCTGGTCGGCGGCTCAGCGGCGTTCGCCGTCACCGACACCACCGTGACCCTCGACGTCGACGGCACCACCACCGAGGTGCGCGCCTTCGGGCGCAGCGTCGAGGCCGTCCTCGCCGCGGCCGACCTCGACCTGGCCTCGCGCGACGTGGTCGCCCCCGGCGTCGACGCGCGGATCGACGAGGGCGACACCGTGGTCGTCCGCACCGCCAAGCAGCTCACCCTCACCGTCGACGGCGAGACCGACACCGTCTGGACGACGGCGCTCACCGTGGGTGAGGCGCTCAAGGCGCTCTCGGTGCGCACCGCCGGCGCCGAGCTCTCCGCCTCGCGCTCCGCCCCGCTCGGCCGCGACGGCCTGGCCCTGACGATCGACACCCCGAAGGCCGTGCAGGTCGTCGCCGACGGCGCGACCCGGCCGATCACCTCGACCGCCCGCACCGTCGGCGAGCTGCTCGCCGAGAACGGCGTGGTGCTCGGCGCCGCCGACACGCTCTCGGTGCCCGCCGAGGCCCCCGTGGTCGAGGGCCTGCTCGTCCAGGTCGTGCGGATCACCACGGGCGAGGTCGTGGAGGAGAAGGAGATCCCCTTCGCCACCGAGGAGCGCGAGAGCGCCGACCTGTACGTCGGCCAGACGAAGGTCGAGACCAAGGGCGCTCCCGGCGTCCAGCGCCTGACCCACACGACCACCCTGGCCGACGGCGTCGAGGTCTCGCGGGCCGTCGCCAGCGACGTCGTCGCCACCGCACCCGTGACCAAGGTGGTGCTCAAGGGCACCAAGGAGCGCCCCGCGGCCCCGGCGCCCGCCGCGGCGTCCTCCGGCGGGTCGGCTCCCGCGGTCGCCGGCGGCAGCGTCTGGGACGCCATCGCCAAGTGCGAGTCGGGCGGCAACTGGTCGATCAACACCGGCAACGGCTACTCCGGCGGGCTGCAGTTCTCGCCCTCCACCTGGCGCGCCTTCGGCGGCACGGGCAGCGCGGCCGACGCCTCCCGCGAGCAGCAGATCGCCGTGGCCGAGAAGGTGCAGGCCTCGCAGGGCTGGGGCGCCTGGCCCTCGTGCACCCGCAAGCTCGGGCTGCGCTGACGACCGAGCGACCCGCCACCCCCGACGGCCTGCTGGGGCCCGCCGACGTGCGGGCCCTGGCGGGCCGTCTCGGCGTCCGCCCCAGCAAGACCAGGGGGCAGAACTTCGTCACCGACGCCGGCACCGTGCGCCGCATCGTGCGCCGCGCCGGGGTGGAGGCGGGTGAGGTGGTGCTCGAGGTCGGGCCCGGCCTGGGCTCGCTGACCCTCGGGCTGCTCGACGCCGGCGCGAGGGTCGTGGCGGTCGAGCTCGACGACCG
>CADCUY010000088.1 GCA_902806005.1 uncultured Quadrisphaera sp.
CGACGCCCGCCGACGTCGCCACCCCCGCGTGGCTCGCCGCGCGGGCGGGGGAGCTGGCGGGCGAGCGGCCGGCGCGGGAGGTCGAGGTGGTCGGCGCCGCCGCCCTGCGCGAGCGGGGCCTCGGCGGCGTCCTCGCCGTCGGCGCGGGGTCGGTGCACGAGCCGTGCCTCGTCGTGGCCCGGTACGAGCCGCCGGCCACCGTGAGGCGGTCGGACGGCGCGGGGGTGCTGCACGTGGTCCTCGCGGGCAAGGGTGTGACGTTCGACACCGGGGGCCTCTCGGTCAAGCCGCGCGAGTCGATGGTGGCGATGAAGACCGACATGGCGGGCGCCGCCGTGGTGCTCGCGGTGGTCGCCGCCCTCGCCGAGGACGGCACCTGCCCGCACCGGGTGACCGCGCTCGCGCCCCTGGCCGAGAACGCCCTGGGCGGGGCCAGCTACCGGCCGGGCGACGTCGTCACCGCCTTCGGGGGCCGCACGGTCGAGGTCGCCAACACCGACGCTGAGGGCCGGATGCTGCTCGCCGACGTCCTGGCCCTGGCCGACGCCGAGCTGGCCCCCGACGTCCTGGTCGACGTGGCCACCCTCACCGGCGCCGCGACGCAGGGCCTGGGCCGCGGCCACGCCGCCCTGTACACCGGCGACGACGAGCTGGCGGCGGCGCTGGGCGCCGCCGGCGCGGCCACCGGTGAGCGGGTGTGGCGGATGCCGCTGGTCGAGGACTACCTGCCGGCCCTGCGCAGCTCCGTGGCCGACCTGCGCCACGTGCCCGAGGACAGCCCTGGCGCCGGGTCGGTGACGGCCGCGCTGTTCCTGCGCGAGTTCGCCGGCGCCCGCCGCTGGGCCCACCTGGACGTCGCGGGCCCGGCGCGGGCGGAGAAGGAGCGCGACGAGGTGCCGAAGGGCGCCACCGGCTTCGGCGCCCGCCTGCTGCTGCGCTGGCTCGAGGCCCTGTGACGTGCGGCGGCGGATCCGCCGCGGCTCGCCGAGCCTGACGACTAGGCTGCCGTGGCTCCCACGGACGGGAGGCCGACAGCCGCGAGCGCCGGGAGGGCGAGGACCATCGCTGACAAGACCACCAGCTGGGCCTACGCCGAGGGCTTCGTGCCCGAGGGGGAGGCTCTCGAGCGCGCCCGCGCCCGTGCGGAGGGGCTGGGCATGGAGGTCATCGGCCCGGGAGCCGGGGCGGTGCTGCGCGGCCTGTGCGTGGTGGCCGACGCCCGCTCGGTCGTCGAGGTGGGCACCGGCGTCGGCGTCTCCGGCCTGTGGCTGCTCGAGGGGATGCCCCCGGACGGGGTGCTCACCACCATCGACACCGAGGCCGAGCACCTGCGCCTGGCCCGCCAGTCCTTCGCCGACCTGGGTGTGCGTCCGGCGCGGATCCGCGGGATCACCGGGCGCGCCGTCGACGTGCTGTCGCGGCTGACCGAGGGCGGCTACGACCTGGTCCTGCTCGACGCCGACCCGCTCGGTGTGGCCGACTACCTCGACCGCGCCGTCCGGCTGCTGCGCCCCGGCGGGGTGCTGGCCGTCGCGGGCGCCCTGCACCACGACCGCGTCGGCGACCCGGCGCGGCGCGACCCGATCACCACCGCGGTGCGCGAGACCACGCGGGCGGTGCGCGACCACCCCCTGCTCGTGCCCACCCTCCTGCCGGTCAGCGGCGGGCTGCTGCTCGGGGTGCGCCGCCGCGCCGGAGGCTGACCCGCGCCCAGGTCCCCGGGGGACCAGTCCCAGGTGGCTCTCAGGTCGAACACCGACCATGGCCCGGTGAACGCGGAGGGCCCGGGGAGCGACGGCGAGGTGGCGGCGGTGGTCGGTGCGGTGGCGATCGTGCACGGCGTCGACCACGCTGGCCCCGTGGGGGCCGAGGACGTGTGGGTGGCACCCACCTGGGAGGACGTCGTCCGCGACCACTCCGCGCGGGTGTACCGCCTCGCCTACCGGCTGACCGGCGACCACCACGACGCCGAGGACCTCACCCAGGAGGTCTTCGTGCGGGTGTTCCGCTCCCTGGCCACGTACACGCCCGGCACCTTCGAGGGCTGGATGCACCGCATCACCACCAACCTCTTCCTCGACCAGGCGCGCCGGCGCAAGCGCGTGCGCGTCGACGCCCTGGCCCCCGAGGTCAGCGAGCGGCTGCCCGACCTCGGCCCCGGCCCCGAGCGGGAGTTCGAGCGCAGCAACCTCGACACCGACGTCCGCGCCGCCCTGGCCGCGCTGTCGCCGCAGTTCCGGGCCGTGGTCGTGCTGGCCGACGTCGAGGGCCTCAGCTACGAGGAGGTGGGGCGCACGCTCGGCATCAAGCTGGGCACGGTGCGCTCGCGCCTGCACCGCGCCCGCGCCCAGCTGCGCGCGCTCCTGCCCCACCTGGCGCCGGTGCCGCGCGTGCCGGCCGTGCCCGCGGTGCCGCGGCCGGCGCTGGGCCTGGCGTAGCACGGGCGGCCGCTGTCGGCGGGATGGGCGAGGATGTGCCGGAGGCCGCCGCGGCCGCGGACGAGCAGGCCGGCGGAGCCCCCGCGCCGCTGGGCGCGGCGGTGCAGCACGAGGTGTGAGCAGCCGTGCCAGGAGCACGGCGAGGAGGCACGATGGACGAGCGGTACGGGCCCGGTGAGCCGGGCGGCGTGAGCGGCGTGCCGCAGGGCCCCGGCGAGCGCGAGGCCGTGACGGCGGAGCTGCCCCGGCGGGCGCCCGAGCCCCCGCGCGGCCCGTTCGA
>CADCUY010000089.1 GCA_902806005.1 uncultured Quadrisphaera sp.
GCGTCCTGGAGGACCGAGCAGGCCCCGCACGCGGCGCAGCCGGCCGCCTGGTCGGCCCCGCGCATCCCGGCCGCCCGCAGGTGCGCGGCCACGCGGCGGGTGACGTCCTCGAGCACCGCGGCGGGCGGCGCCGCGGCGCCGTCGACGTCGACCGCGAGGGTGCCCGCGAGCGGGCGGAACGGCACGACGAAGGGGTAGACCCCGGCGTCGGCCAGCGCCCGCGCCCCCTCGACGAGCTCGTCGGGGTCCTCCCCGAGGCCCACGATGAGGTAGGTGGAGACCTGGTTGCGCCCGAAGACGGCCACCGCCTCGCGCCACGCCGCCCAGTACTCGGCCAGCGGCACGCCCGCCTTGCCGGGCATCCACGCGCGCCGCACCGCGTCGTCCAGGGACTCCACGTGGATGCCGATGCTGCGCGCTCCCGCGTCGCGCAGCTCGCGCAGCACCGCGGTGCGCACCTCCGGCGCCGGGGGCTCGCACTGCACCTGCACGGGCAGGCCCGGCACGGCGGCGGTCACCGCGCGCACGCAGCGGGCCAGGTGCCGGGCCCCGCGGTCGCGGCCGTTCGAGGTGCCCGTCGTCATCACCACCTGGCGCACGCCGTCCAGGCGCACCGCGGCCTCGGCCACCTCGGCCAGCACCTCCGGCGACTTCACCGCCACCGTCGCGCCGTCGTCCAGCGACGACTCGATGGCGCAGAACCGGCAGCGCTGGTCCTCGGCGTAGCGCACGCAGGTCTGCACCACGGTGGTCGCCAGCACGTCGGTGCCGTGCAGGCGGGCCACCTGCTCGTAGCGGGTGCCGTCGGCGGTGACGAGGTCGTAGAACCGCGGGCGGGCGACGGGCTCGACGTCGAGGCCGAGGTCGACGCCGTCGAGCAGCAGCCGCCCGCCCGAGACCAGGTACGGGCTGTCGGCGCGCACCGGCACGGCCCCGGCCCGGCCCAGCAGGCGCACGTGCCCGTCGTCGCTGGGCCCGGCGCCGCCGCGCCGCGCCACCGGGGCGTGCAGGCGCACGCCCCGGACGGCGACGTCGACCCGGGTGCGCAGGTGGTCGGCGGCGGTCATGCGGTCAGAGGTTGTACGTGGAGTTGATGATCGCGCCCTTGCGGGCGTAGTGGATCAGCGCGTCCTGCACGTCGAGGGGGTGGCAGGGGACGACGCCCGCGATGAGGTCCTCCTCGCGGGCGCCGTGCAGCGACAGGCCGAAGCGGCAGCAGTAGACGGTGCCGCCCTCGGCGATGAAGGTCTCGATCGAGCCGTTGATGTTCTGCTCACCGGGGAAGGCCGAGTCACCGGTGGTGGGGAAGCCGCGGGTGGCCAGCGCGTTCAGCGAGCCGGGGCCGTAGAAGTACAGGACCGAGTCGTAGCCCTTCCGCAGCGCCCGGGTGGCCTGCAGGATCGCCACGAAGCTCACCGACGACTCGTGGGCGATGCCGTGCACGAGGGTCAGGTACGACTCCCCCGGCTCGGCCTGGTGGTCGGGGAAGATCTTCGTGGAGCCGTACAGGCTCGTGCCCTTCGGCGAGCTCGGGTGCGGGATCTCCGCCAGCGACGCCGCGGCGTTGGCGCGGACCTGCTCGTCCAGCTCGGTGGTCGACGGCGCGGCGGCGGGGGCGGGTGCGGTGGTGGTCACGGTTTCCTCCTGCGGGTGGGTGCGGGGACGAGGCGGTGGTCGGGGCGGGCTCAGGTGGAGCCGTAGAGCTGGGTGAAGTTGCCGGAGAAGAGCCGTTCCGCCAGGTCGCCGTCGCCGGCCGCGGCCCGCAGCCGGAAGGCCTCGCCGGCGGCGTCGCCCCACGGCTCGTCGCTGGCGAAGAGCACGCGGTCGGCGGCGAGCCCGCCCCGGCGCTCGATCTCGGCGACCAGCCAGCGCGGGGCGAAGCCGATGGCCCAGCTGGTGTCGGTGAACACCTGCTTGCCGGCCTCGACCCAGTCGAAGAAGCGGCCGCCGATGAGCTTGATGTGGCCGCTCATGCCGCCGCCGAGGTGCACCAGGTGGATCCTGACGTCGTCGCCCCACCGGTCGACCAGCGCGCCGACCCGGTCGACGTCGGAGGCCGCTCCCGGCGAGGTGTGCACGTGCACGACCAGGCCGTGGCGCCGGGCGGTGGAGAAGATCGCGTCCAGCTGCGGCGCGCAGGCGGGGTCGTCGGCGCCGCCGCCCAGCAGGAAGGAGGTCTTCAGCGCCACCACCCCGGGCTCCCCCGCGAGGGCGAGGGCCCCGGCGGTGCGCTCGGCGTCCTGGGCGCGCGGGGAGACCCACAGCCCGGCGCGGAGGCGGTCGTCCGCCGCGGCGGCCTCGAGCACCAGCTCGTTGAGGGCGAAGGAGGCGGCGGGGTCGGGCACGCCGTAGTTGGGCATCACCACGGCGCGCTCGGTGCCCTCGGCGTCGAGGTCGGCCAGCAGCTGGGCGACGGTGGCCCGGGCGGTGGTGTCGGGGTTGACCGGCGGGCCCCCGTAGAAGGGGTGCGCCGGCAGCACGCCGAGGTGGCGGTGCGCGTCGTGCATGGGGCCGAGTCAACGGCCGGGGTGTTACCGGCTGGTCACGGCCGGGACACGATCTCGCGTCGCGGGCGCCCGGCGCGGGCCGGGCGCGCGACGGGCCGGGTCAGCGGCTGCGTCAGCGGGGCTGGGCGCCCGGAGCCGGGCGGGAGACGCGCACCGGCTCAGCGGCGCTGCCGACGGCGGGGCCGTCCATCATGCGCTGCTCG
>CADCUY010000090.1 GCA_902806005.1 uncultured Quadrisphaera sp.
GCGGCGGTGCTCCTGCACACCGGGTGGGACGAGCGCTGGGGGACGCCGGGCTACGCCGAGCCGGCGCCGTTCCTCACCGAGGCGGGAGCGCGGTGGCTGGTCGAGCAGCGGGTGGCGCTGGTCGGCGTCGACGCGGTGAACATCGACGACACCTCGCCCGACGCCGGCGGACGGCGGCCGGCGCACTCGGTGCTGCTGGGCGCCGAGGTGCCGGTGGTCGAGCACCTGACCCGGCTGGGCGAGCTGCCCGACGCCGGCGCGCGGTTCAGCGCGGTGCCCCCGCCCGTGGTCGCGTTCGGCACGTTCCCGGTGCGGGCCTGGGCGCGCTGCTAGGACAGGATGCAGGCCGCCGCACCCAGACGACCCGCCGCCCGCCCACGACGCGAGGACCCCACGTGCCCGCTCTGCACCTCGACACCGACCCGTGGCTCGTGCGCGAGGCGCACGTCGACCTCGACGCGCTCGGCGTCGGCGAGTCCGTCTTCAGCCTCGCCAACGGCTACCTCGGGATCCGGGGCACCCTCGACGAGGTCGAGCCGTGCGCCGTGCGCGGCACCCACCTGTCCGGCGTCTACGAGGAGCACCCCCTCTCCTACCCCGAGGGCGGCTACGGGCACCCCGAGGTGGGGCAGGCGATGATCCCCGTCGCCGACGGCACGCCGCTGCGCCTGCTCGTCGACGGCGTCCCGCTCGACGTGCGCGAGGTCCGGCCGGAGGTCCACGAGCGCACCCTCGACCTGCGGGCCGGCACGCTCGACCGGCGCGTGCGCTGGACCGCCCTGTCGGGGACCACGCTGGAGGTGACCTCGCGCCGGCTCGTCTCCCTGGCGGAGCGGTCGGTGTGCGCGGTCAGGTACGAGGTGCGCGCCCTCGACGGGCCGGCGCACGTGGTGGTGCGGTCCGAGCTGGTCTGCGGGGCGGTCCTCCCCGTCGGGGTCGACAACGACGACCCGCGCGTCGGCGAGGCGCTCGACCACGCCTCCGAGCCCGTCAGCTCCGCCCGGACGGCGAGCGGGGGCGTGCTGGTCTCGCGGGCGCGGAGGTCGGGCATCGCGGTCGCCGCCGCCGTCGCCCACGAGGTCGACGGCGGCCGGGTGGACGTGGACGTCACCGAGGACCACGTCGTCACCACGGTCGCCGCCGACCTGGTGCCCGGGCAGGGGCTGGTGGTGGTCAAGACCGTCGGGTACGGCTGGTCGCACGACGCCGCGGCCGAGACCCTCGCCGCGGAGGCGTCGGCCGCCGTCGCCTCCGCGACCGACCTCGGGTGGGAGGGCCTGCTCGCCGGCCAGCGCGCCGTGCTGGACGAGCTGTGGGCCACCGCCGACGTCGAGGTCGACGGCGACCGCCAGCTCCAGCAGGCGCTGCGGTACTCCGTCTTCCAGCTGTTCTGCTCCGCCGCCTGCATCTCCGGAGCCCCGGTGGGGGCCAAGGGGCTGACCGGGAACGGGTACAGCGGGCACACCTTCTGGGACGTCGAGGGCTTCGTCGTGCCCGCCCTGTCGCTGCTGCGCCCGGACGCCGCGGCGCGCCTGCTGAGCTGGCGCCGCTCCACGCTCGACCTGGCGCGCCAGCGCGCGCAGGTGCTGGGGCTGGCCGGCGCCTCCTTCGCGTGGCGCACGATCAACGGGGCCGAGACCTCCGCCTACTGGCCCGCGAGCACGGCCGCGCTGCACGTGAACGCCGACGTCGCCCGCGCGTTCTGGCTGCACGCCAGCGCCACCGGCGGCAGCGTGGACGCCGTCGGGGGCCTGGCGGTGCTCGTCGAGACGGCGCGGCTGTGGATGTCGGTGGGTCAGGAGGACGCGGCCGGCGGCTGGCACCTGTACGGCGTGACGGGGCCGGACGAGTACACCGGGGTCGTCGACGACAACGTCTTCACCAACCTCATGGCGCGGGCCAACCTCGGGAAGGCCGCCGACGCCTGCCGGGACCTGCCGGAGGGCGCGGCGGAGCTCGGGGTCGACGACGCCGAGACGGCGGCCTGGCGGGCCGCGGCGGCGGCCGTGCACGTGCCCTACGACGAGGACCGGCGCGTGCACCCGATGAGCACGAGCTTCACCAGCTACCGGGAGTGGGCCTTCGAGGACGAGCGCGGCCGCTACCCCGTCCAGGAGCACCACCACTACGCCACGTTCTACCGGCGGCAGGTGCTCAAGCAGGCCGACCTGGTGCAGGCGCTGTGGTGGTGCCGCGACGACTTCACCGCCGAACAGGTGGCGCGCGACCTGGACTACTACGAGGCGCGCACCGTGCGCGACTCCACGCTCTCCGCCGCCGTGCAGGCCGTCGTGTGCGCGCAGGCGCAGCACCCCGACCTCGCCCTGCGCTACCTGCGCGAGGCGGCCCTGGTGGACCTGCGCGACGTCAGCGGCGGCACCGCGGAGGGGCTGCACCTGGCGTCGGTCGCGGGCGCGTGGCTCGCGCTCGTCGCCGGTCTGGGGGGCCTGCGCGAGGACCACGAGGACCTGGAGATCGCGCCCCTGCTGCCGTCCTCGCTCTCGCGCACCGCCTACCGCGTCACCTGGCGCGGCCGGCTGCTCCGCGTGGAGACGACGCGGGAGGGCACCACGGTCGCGCTGCTGCGCGGCGAGGGGCCGGTGACGGTCGTCGTGGACGGCGCACCGGCGCGCCTGACGGCCGCGGAGCCCGTGCACGCGCCCCTGCGCACCCCGACCCCGCTGCTCGGCGAGCCGCGGCAGCCGG
>CADCUY010000091.1 GCA_902806005.1 uncultured Quadrisphaera sp.
GCACCGAGCACGGCGGCCGCCCCGGCCTGCCCGGCCAGCTCGTCGACGACGGGGCCGACGACGGGGCCCGCGCCGGCACTCACCGCGACGCGTCCTGCACGGGGACGGCGCTCCCCGCCCCGCGCAGCCCGCCGGCGCCAGCCGCGCCCTCGCCGTCGGAGGCGGTGCCGCCGCCGTCCGGCCCGTTCCCGCGCACCGGGGGCAGCAGCGGCTCCAGCAGCTCGCGGACCCGCCGCGCCACCTCCTCGACGGGCGCGTCGGCGTCGACGACGAGGTAGCGCCGGGCGTCGGAGCGGGCGAGGTCGAGGAACCGCTGGCGCACCGCGGCGTGGAAGGCCTCCGGCTCGCGCTCGAGCCGGTCGGGGTCGGTCACCATCCGCGGCGTCCGGGCCCGCGCCGCGGCGGGGTCGAGGTCGAGCAGCACGGTCACGTCGGGCAGCAGGTCGTCGGCGGCCCACTGCGAGATGCCGGCCAGCTCGTCGACGTCGAGGTCGCGGCCCGCGCCCTGGTACGCCAGCGAGGAGTCGATGTAGCGGTCGGTGACCACCACCTGCCCGCGGCGCAGCGCGGGCAGGACGACCCGGTCGACGTGGTGGGCCCGGTCGGCGGCGTACAGCAGGGCCTCGGCCCGGGGGGCCAGGTCGTCGCCGTGGAGCAGCACCTCGCGGATCCGCCGCCCCACCGGCGTGGCGCCAGGCTCGCGGGTGGCCACGACGTCGTGCCCGCGCTCGACCAGCCACGCGTGCAGCAGCCGCACCTGGGTGCTCTTGCCGGTGCCGTCGCCGCCCTCGACGGCGACGAAGGTGCCCGGGTGGGGGTGGCGCGGGGCGCGGCGGCGCACGGCGTGGCGCCGCTGCCACGAGCTCACCAGGTCGTGCAGCAGGGGGTCGGAGCGGCCGTCGTCCATCTGCCGGTAGGAGAACACGCCGATGGCGATCGCCACCACCGCGGCCACCATGAGGGTCAGCGCGGCGCCGTTGTAGTCCAGCTGCGCGGTCTCGGTGATCCGGATCCGGTTGCGCCCGAACAGCGCGGCGAGCGCCGGGGCCAGGGCCAGCACGGCGACGAGCACGACCCGGGCCGCGGACTGGACGAAGGCGAAGGTGCGCCCGCGCAGCTCGTCGGCCACCTCCAGGCCGAGCATCGTGTACCCGGTCACCCACGCCACGCCGCCGCAGGCGCCCACGACGACGGCCAGGCCCGCGACGATGACCAGCTGCGGGATCAGCGCCAGCGCGAGCAGGGCGACGCCGGCGGCGACGATGGCCAGCGAGAACAGCCGCCACCGGGCCATCGCGGCGAGCACCCGCGGGCCCGTCCACATGCCGAGCGCGAGCCCGGTGAACACCGCGGCGAAGAGCACCCCGTAGCCGGGCTCGCCCGCCTGCAGGTCGGCGACGAAGCTGGGGGCGACCCCGATGACGAAGCCGCCGGCCCCGAAGGCGCCGAGCATGCCGATCACCAGGCCGCGGATCAGCGGGGTGGTGGCCACGAAGCGCCAGCCCTCGACGATCTCGGCGAGCACCCCGCGCCGCGCCCGCTGGTCGGCGCCAGGGGCCAGGGCGCCGCGCGGCACGGGCAGGCCGGCGACGACGACGGCCGCCACGAAGTACGTGACGGCGTTGGCGTAGAGCGCCAGGTCGACCCGGCTGACCAGCGCGTCGAAGGCGCCCGAGATCAGCGCGAGGGCGCTGAACAGCAGCGCCGCCAGGGGTGCGGTGCCGTAGGTGACCGCGAGGCTCAGCTGGTTGGCGGCCTCCAGGCTCTCGCGGGGCACGAGGTTGGGCACCGTCGCGTCCTTGGCCGGGGCCCAGAACAGGGCGACGACCTCGATCAGCAGCGTGGCCGTGAACAGCCACCACAGCGTGCCGACGACCGGGATGGAGACGAACAGCGCCCCGCGCAGCACGTCGCCGACGACCATGGTGGCCTTGCGGTCCCACCGGTCGGCGATCGCGCCCGCCAGGGGGCCGAGCAGGATCGCGGGTGCGAGGCGCAGCACCAGCACCCCGGAGACGGCCAGGTTCGCGCCCGCGTAGCTGACGTCGTCGCCGCCGGTGCTGCCGCCGAGGGCGGCGGCCATCGCGGTGGTGGCCAGCAGGCCCAGCCAGTCGCCGAAGCTGGACAGGCCCAGGCACAGCCACAGCGAGCGGAAGGAGCGGATGCGCAGGACGGCGCGCAGGCCGTGCTCTGGCTCCGCCGTGCCGCTCACCCTCGCAGGGTAGCGGCGGGCGGTGACGTCCTGGTGGTGCCGCGAGCGGGCGGGTCTAGCCGACGAGCTCGTACTGGGCGACCACCGGCGTGGTCGGCAGGGTGCCCGGGTCCTCGGGCTCGACGGTGACCGCGATGGTCACCGCGTCGTCCACGCCCCCGTCGATGACGGTGCCGCCCTCGGTGAAGGTGGAGGCCAGCTGCACCCCGCCGTCCTCCTCGACGCGCCACACCGCGTAGACGCGCTCCTCCCCGGGCGCCGAGGCGTCGTCGGCGGTGACCACGGCCTCCTGCTGGGAGGCGGAGTACACCAGGGTCGTCCCGGCCAGCTCGGCCGAGGCTCCTGCCGCGGGCGCGACCCGCTGGACGTCGGAGGCGCCCTGGATGCGGTCGAGCGCCCCGGCGAGCTCCTGCTGCTGGGCGCGCGGCTGCAGCAGCTGCCAGCCCGCGATGCCGCCGCCGGCCACGACCACGGCCACGGCCGCCGCGAGCA
>CADCUY010000092.1 GCA_902806005.1 uncultured Quadrisphaera sp.
GGCCAGGCGGCGGGGGGTGCCGGTGGCGCGGTCCACCGCGACGACGGTCGAGGCGGCCAGCGCCGCGACCCCGGCCTCGGCGCCGCCGGCGGCGCCGGGCGCGGCCCCGCCCACGGCGTAGCCGAGCTCGAAGCTCGCCCCGCCGACCGCGGTCACCCACAGCCGCACGGGCACGGGCTCGGGCCGCCAGACCAGGGAGCGGACGTACTCCACCTCGTGCCGGGCGATGACCACCCCGGTCTCGAGCATCGTCGGCCCGTCGCCGCGCAGGTGCGCGAAGGCGCTGACGCGCGCCTCCTCCAGCAGGCGGAGCACCTGCACGTTGTTGACGTGGCCGAAGGCGTCCATGTCGGACCACCGCACGGCCACCGGCACCTCGAGCCCGACCACCCGGCCATGCTGGTGCACGGGGCGCGCCCGGCGCACCCCCGGGCAGCGCTCACCGCAGCCGGTGCAGCACCTCGCCCGCCTCGGGCACGACCAGCGCCGCGGGGTCGGCCTCGTAGTCCGCGCGGTGCACGGCGCCGGGGTCGAGGTGGCCGAGACCCGCTCTGCGGACCACGGCCTCGGGGATGCCGGTGGCCAGGGTGACCTGCACCCGCGAGCGCTCACCGGCCACGGGGTCGTAGGTGCCGGCCCCGCGCAGGTGGGTGGAGTGGGCCAGCACCCCCCACGGCAGGTGCCGGTAGCGCTCCCACTGCGCGGTGAAGAACGCGCGGCAGTGGTAGCCGATCTCCTCGATCTCGGGGTGCACCGCCGACAGCCGGCGCACGTGGGGCGCGAGGAGCACGACCTCGCCGCCGTCGGCGACCACGGGCTCGACCTTGTAGAAGCCCTTGGCCGCCGTCCACATGTCGTCGTACCGCTCGGGGATGACCGAGAGCACCCGGTGCACCGGGGCGTCCAGGTAGCGCACGTGCACGCGGGCCGAGACCTCGGCCGCGGCCGCCCAGGCCGACCGGGGCTCGCCGGCCGTGGCGGCGCGCAGGCGCCCCGACGCGGGGTCGACCACCACGCACAGGGCCGTCGCGGGCGTGGGGATCATCGCGGCCGCCTCGTCGATCAGCGCCCGCACGGGCGTGGTGCCCGTGGTCCCGATGATCTCGGCGCTGCCGATCAGCGCGCCCAGCCAGTGCGAGAGGTCGATGACCTCCGGGCCCGCCACCCCGGGGACGAAGTACTTGTTCCCTCCCGAGAACCCCACGACCTCGTGGGGGAAGACGGGGCCGAGGACCAGCACGGCGTCGTGCTCGACCACGGCGCGGTTCACGCGCACCTCGACGCCCTCGCGGAGCAGCCCGCCCGACAGCTCGCCGACCCGCCGGCTGCTGATCCGACCGAGGGAGGCGAAGGTCGCCGGGTCCCACCAGGCGTGGTTCACCACGGTCGTGCCCGGGTAGCGGGCGCCGGGGCCGGCGACCGGGTGGCCCAGGTGGCGGGCCAGCTCCTCCGGCCCCAGCGGCGCGTGGGTCCCCAGCGCCACCAGCACGGTCAGGGCGCTGACCCGGCGGTGCACCGCGGCGTGCACCGCGTCCAGCAGCAGCGGCAGGGGGCAGCTGCGGGTGGCGTCGGGCACCACCACGCACAGGCTGCGCCCGTCGAGGTCGACCCCGGCCAGGTGCTCGGCGACGAAGGCCGTCACCTGCTCGTCGGCGAGGGCGGCCCCCGCGGCCTCGACCGTGGCGACGTCGTTCACCCGGGAGCCACCGCGGTGGACGACGGGACGCCGGCGACCTCCCGGGCGTGGGCGGTGACGGCGGCGACGAGCTCCCCGTCGTCGGCCAGGTCGGGGGCCAGCCGGTCCAGCACCCGCCGCACGGTGGTCTCCAGCGGGCCGCCGGAGCGGTCGACGAGGTCCCGGGCCCCCGGGTCGTCGGCCGGCGGGACGTCGCCGCGCAGGTGCAGCACCCAGGCCGCCAGGGCCCGCACCTCCCCGTGCGGGAGGCCGCCGCGCCGGCGGTGGGCCCGCAGCACCGGCAGCACCCGCAGGGGCACCTTCTGGCTCCCCGCGGTGGCCACCTGGGCGAGCCGGTGCTGGATGCGCGGGTTCTCGAAGCGGTGCACCAGCGCTGCCCGGTAGGCGGCCGCGTCGTCCACCGCTGCGGGCAGCACCGCGGCGGCGTCGTCCCACAGCTCCTCCAGCCAGGCGCGGCACACCGGGTCGGCCACCGCCTGCGCGACCGTGCGGTGCCCGCGCGCGGCGCCGGCGTAGGCGAGGAGGGAGTGGCCCCCGTTGAGGAGCCACAGCTTGCGCTGCTCGAAGGGGGTGACGTCGTCGACGACCAGGGCCCCGGCGCGGTCCCACGCCGGGCGCCCCGCGGGGAAGGCGTCCTGCAGCACCCACTCGCTGAACGGCTCGGTGACCACCGTCGCCGGGTCGTGCCGGCCGGTCAGCGCCGCGGCGGCCGCGACGTCGTCGTCGGTGGTCGCCGGGGTGATCCGGTCGACCATGGTGGAGGCGAAGGAGACGGACTCCTCCACCCAGCCCGCGAGCCCGGGATCCACCGCGGCGCAGGCGTCGAGGACGACGCGCGCGGTCACCGCCCCGTTGTCGGGCAGGTTGTCGCAGCTGACCACGGCGATCGGCCCGGCGTCGGCGCGGCGGCGGGCTGCCAGGCCGGCCGCGATCCGCGCCGGCGCCGTCACGGGCGCCGCGGCGGGGTCAGAGCGGAGCGCGGCGAGGTCGGCGGCGACCTGC
>CADCUY010000093.1 GCA_902806005.1 uncultured Quadrisphaera sp.
GCACCGGCCCCGCCGCGGTGATGGTGGTGGCCAGCGCCCCGGTGCGCGACGCCGAGCAGCTGGCGGTGCTGCCCCGGCTGCGGCCCTCCGGCCGGCTGGTGCTGGCCGGCCCCGGCTGGGAGGGCGTGCCGCTGCCGGCGGGCCTGGCCCCGCAGCGGGTGCCCGGCCTCGTGCCGGCCGCCGAGGCGGTCACCCGCCGCGCCCTCGCCTGACCCCTCGTCCGATCCGGCGGCCGCCGGGGCTCAGGTCGGCCCGCCCGGCTGCCGATGGACCCCGTGTCGGTCGATCGAGCCGGCACGTCGAGCGGTGGGTGGTCCTGATGAGCACGATCATGGTGTGCGACGACTCCGCGGTCGTCCGCGAGAACCTGCGGCGCACGGTCGCCGCGATCCCCGGCATCACCCGCGCCGTCGCGGCGTCCTCCGGCGAGGAGGTGCTCACCCGCTTCGCGGCCGAGCGCCCCGACCTGGTGCTGATGGACGTGCGCATGCCCGGCCTCGGCGGCGTGGAGACGGCGCGGCGCCTGCTCTCGCGCCACCCCGGCGCCGCGGTGCTGATGCTCACGGTGGCCGAGGACGTCGACGGCGTCGCCCGCGCCGTGGCCGCCGGTGCCCGCGGCTACCTCGTCAAGGACGCCACGCGCCCCGAGCTGACCGCCGCGGTCATGGGCGCGGTCAACGGCTCCTCGCGGCACCGCCCGGTGCGCCGCCGGCCCGACGAGGCCACCCCCGTGCTCACCGAGCGCGAGCTCCAGGTGCTCACCGGCATGGGCCGGGGGCGCTCCAACGCCGAGATCGGGCGGGAGCTGTTCCTCTCCGAGGACACCGTGAAGACCCACGCCCGCCGCCTGTTCCGCAAGCTCGGCGCCGCCGACCGCGCCCACGCGGTGGCCAAGGGCTTCCGGCTCGGGATGGTGAACTGACCTCCTCCCGTACCCTGGGGCGGTGGAAGACCCGTTCGCCCTGGTCGGTCTCACCTACGACGACGTGCTCCTCCTGCCGGGGGAGTCCGACGTCGTGCCGAGCGCCGCCGACCCCCGCTCCCGCGTCTCGAAGCGGGTGGAGGTGGCCGTCCCGCTGCTGTCCTCCGCGATGGACACGGTGACCGAGGCGCGGATGGCCATCGCGATGGCCCGCCAGGGCGGCCTGGGGGTGCTGCACCGCAACCTCTCGCCCGAGGAGCAGGCGCTCCAGGTCGACCTGGTCAAGCGCTCCGAGGCCGGCATGGTCAGCCACCCCGTCACCTGCGGCCCCGAGGCGACCCTGGCCCAGGTCGACGCCCTGTGCGCCCAGTACCGCATCTCCGGGCTGCCGGTGGTCGAGGCCGACGGCACGCTGATCGGCATCGTCACCAACCGCGACCTGCGCTTCGAGACCGACTCCACGGCCGCCGTGCGCGGGGTGATGACGCCGGTGCCCCTGGTGACCGCGCCGGTGGGCACCAAGCCGGCCGACGCCATCGCGCTGCTGGCCAAGCACAAGATCGAGAAGCTGCCCCTGGTCGACGACGCCGGGCGGCTGCGCGGGCTGATCACCGTCAAGGACTTCGCCAAGACCGAGCAGTACCCCCTGGCCACCAAGGACGAGCGCGGCCGCCTGCGCGTGGCCGCCGCGGTCGGGGTCTTCGAGGGCGCCTGGGAGCGCACGATGGGCCTGGTCGAGGCCGGGGTCGACGTCATCGTCGTCGACATGGCCCACGGCCACAGCCAGGCGGTGCTCGAGGTGGTGCGGCGGTTCAAGGCCGAGCCGGCCGCGGCCCACGTCGACCTCATCGGCGGCAACGTGGCCACCCGCGCGGCCGCGCAGGCCCTCGTCGACGCCGGGGTCGACGGGGTGAAGGTCGGCGTCGGCCCGGGCTCGATCTGCACCACCCGGATCGTCTCCGGCGTCGGGGTGCCGCAGGTGACCGCCATCCACGAGGCGGCGAAGGCCTGCGGCCCGGCCGGGGTGCCGGTGATCGGCGACGGCGGCCTGCAGCACTCCGGCGACATCGCCAAGGCCCTGGTCGCCGGGGCCGACACGGTGATGCTCGGCTCGCTGCTGGCCGGCTGCGAGGAGAGCCCCGGCGAGCTGGTGCTGACCAACGGCAAGCAGTACAAGTCCTACCGCGGCATGGGCTCGGTCGGTGCGCAGCGCACCCGCTCGGGCGGCGTGGGGTTCTCCAAGGACCGCTACTCCTCCTCGGGCGCCGCGACGGTCGAGGAGCACGTGCCCGAGGGCGTCGAGGGGCAGGTGCCCTACCGCGGGCCGCTCGCGGCCGTCGCCCACCAGCTCGTCGGGGGCCTGCGGCAGTCGCTGTTCTACGTCGGGGCGGCCACCGTGCCGCAGCTGAAGGAGCGCGGCCGGTTCGTGCGGGTCACCGCCGCCGGCCTGCGCGAGAGCCACCCGCACGACCTGGCGATGGTGGCCGAGGCCCCCAACTACAGCGGTCGGTAGCCTGCCTCCCGTGAGCGAGATCGACATCGGGCGCGGCAAGCGGGGCCGCCGCGCCTACTCCTTCGACGACGTCGCGGTCGTGCCGAGCCGGCGCACCCGCGACCCCGAGGTCGTGACCGTCTCGTGGCGGATCGACGCCTACGAGTTCGACCTGCCGGTGCTGGCGGCGCCGATGGACTCGGTGGTCTCCCCGGCCACCGCGATCGCGCTCGGCCGGCTCGGCGGGGTGGGGGTGCTCGACCTCGAGGGCCTGTGGACCCGCTACGAGGACCCGGAGCCGCAGCTGGCCGAGATCGCCGGCCTGGACGCCTCCGTCGCGACCGCCCGGATGCAGGAGATCTACGCCGCGCCCATCCAGCCCGAGCTCGTGGCGGCCCGGCTGGCGGAGGTGCGCGCCTCCGGCGTGACCGTCGCGGGCGCCCTGAGCCCGCAGCACACCCAGCAGCTGTGGAAGACCGTGGTGGACGCCGGCGTCGACCTGTTCGTCATCCGCGGCACCACCGTCTCGGCCGAGCACGTGGGGCGCCCGGGCGCCGAGCCGCTGAACCTCAAGCAGTTCATCTACGACCTCGACGTGCCGGTCGTCGTCGGCGGGGCCGCGTCGTACACCGCGGCCCTGCACCTGATGCGCACCGGCGCCGCCGGCGTGCTGGTCGGCTTCGGCGGGGGAGCGGCGCACACCACCCGCACGACCCTCGGCATCCACGCCCCCATGGCCTCGGCGGTCGCCGACGTCGCCGGCGCGCGGCGCGACTACCTCGACGAGTCGGGCGGGCGGTACGTGCACGTCATCGCCGACGGCGGGGTCGGGGTCTCCGGCGACGTGGTCAAGGCCGTCGCCTGCGGCGCCGACGCCGTGATGCTCGGCGCGGCGCTGGCGCGGGCCACCGAGGCACCGGGCCGGGGCTGGCACTGGGGGCCGGAGGCGCACCACCCGCAGCTGCCGCGCGGCGCCCGGGTGGAGGTGGGCACCGTCGGCTCGCTGGAGGAGATCCTGCTCGGGCCCGGGCGCACCGCCGACGGCACGACGAACCTGCTCGGGGCGCTGCGCCGGGCGATGGCGACGACGGGCTACTCCGACCTCAAGGAGTTCCAGCGGGTCGACGTGGTCGTCTCCCCGTACCAGCCGACCTGACCCCGGGACGGGCGGAGCGGGCCGCCCGTCACCAGGCGGTGTAGCCCCCGTCCGCGACGACGTCCGAGCCGGTGAGGAAGCTGCTCGCCGGCGAGGCGAGGAAGACGACGACCGCGCCGACCTCCTCCGGCTCGCCCACCCGGCCCATCGGGGTGGCGTCGAGCCAGGCGCGGCGCCACTCCTCGTTCCCCATCCCCGCCTTGGTCATCTCGGTGCCGACGTAGCCCGGCGAGACGGAGTTGACGCGGACCCCGGAGGGCGCCCACTCCGCCGCCAGCGACCTCGTCAGGTGGATCACCGCCGCCTTCGAGGCGTTGTACGCGGCCTGCGGCTGGGGGCGGTTCGCGATGTGCCCGCTCATGCTGCCGGTGTTGACGATGACGCCCTTGCCGCGGGGCAGCATGTGCCGTGCGGCGGCCCGGCAGCCGTAGAAGACCGCGTCGAGGTTCAGCGCCATCACCGCGCGCCACTCGTCGTCGGTCGTCTCCGTGGACGGGGTGTTCCGCACCGTGCCGGCGTTGTTCACCATGACGTCCAGGGCGCCGGCCTCGGCCACGACCCGCGCGACGGCGGCGTCGACGGCGGCGGAGTCGGTGACGTCGAGCGCGATGAAGGTGCCGCCGACCTCCTCGGCGGCCGCCCGCCCGGACTCCTCGTCGAGGTCGGCGACCCAGACCGCGGCCCCCGCCTCGTGCAGGGCGTGCGCGACGGCGCGCCCGATGCCGCGGCCGGCGCCGGTGACCAGCGCGACCTCCTCGTCCAGCCGGAACCGGTCCACGGGCGCAGTCCTCTCGGAAGCGGGACCCCCGGGCGGTCGTCCGGGGGTCGCCACGACGCTAGCCCCCGCGAGCCCGCCGCGATCACCGGAGCGCAGGACGAGCGCGGCGGGGCCGGGCTCCGGCGCCTCAGACGTGCAGCAGGGGCCTGGAGTCCGGTGCCGCGCGGCGCGCGGCGTCCGCGGCCTCGTCGTCGGGCAGCTCCTGGCTGGCCCGCTCGGCCTCGACCCGCTCGGTGTAGCTGCGCACCTCGGCCTCGACCCGGGCGTCGTCCCACCCGAGCACGGGCGCGACGATCTGCGCGACCGCCCGCGCCGAGGCCGTGCCGCGGTGCGAGTACTCGATCGACATCCGGGTGCGGCGGGTCAGCAGGTCGTCCAGGTGCAGCGCCCCCTCGTGGGTGACCGCGTAGAGCACCTCCACCCGCAGGTAGTCCTCGGCGCCCTCGAGCGGCTCGAGCAGCGAGCGGTCGCCCGCGCCGAGGTCGAGCAGCTCCACGGCCAGCGACCCGTAGCGGTTGAGCAGGTGCTCCACCCGCCACGACGGGATGCCGTACCGGTCGGCCAGGTGCTCGGTCTGGTTGACCAGCGCGTGGTACCCGTCGGCGCCGACCAGCGGCACGTGCTCGGTGACCGAGGCGTGGATCGGGCCGAGGTCGGGCTTCGCGGCGTCCACCGCGTCCTTCGCCATCACCCGGTACGTCGTGTACTTGCCGCCGGCGATGGAGATCAGCCCCGGCTGCGGGCGGGCGACGGCGTGCTCGCGCGAGAGCGAGCTGGTGCTCTCCGACTCCTCGGCCAGCAGCGGGCGCAGGCCCGCGTACACGCCGCGGACGTCGTCGTGGGTCAGCGGCGTCGACAGCACCCGGTTGGCCTGCTCGAGGATGTAGTCGACGTCCTTGCGGGTGGCCGCGGGGTGCGCCAGGTCGAGGTGCCAGTCGGTGTCGGTGGTGCCGATGATCCAGCGGGTGCCCCACGGGATGAAGAACAGCACCGACGTCGCGGTGCGCAGGATCAGCCCCGACTCGGAGGCGAACCGGTCGCGCGGGACGACGATGTGCACGCCCTTGGAGGCCCGCACCTTGAACCGGCCCTTGCCGCCGGCCAGCTTCTGGATGTCGTCGGTCCACACCCCGGTGCAGTTGATGACCACCCGGCTGCGCACCTCGGCGGTGGCGCCGGTCTCGACGTCGCGCACCGTGGCGCCCACCACCCGGTCGCCCTCGTGGAGCAGGCCCACCACCTCGGTGGAGGAGCGGGCCACGGCCCCGTAGTGCGCCGCGGTGCGGGCGACGGTCATGGTGTGCCGGGCGTCGTCGGCCTGCGCGTCGAAGTAGCGCAGCGCGCCCTTGAAGGCGTCGGGCTTCAGGCCGGGGGCGATGCGCAGGGCGCCGCGGCGGGTCAGGTGCTTGTGGAACGGCACGGCGCGCGCGGTCAGGCCCGCCATGGCGTCGTAGAGCAGCATCCCGGAGCCGATGTAGGGGCGCTCCCAGAAGCGGTGGTTGAGCGGGTACAGGAAGGACACCGGCTTCACCAGGTGCGGCGCCAGCCGGTTGATCATCAGCCCGCGCTCCTTGAGCGCCTCGTGCACCAGGGCGAAGTTCAGCTGCTCGAGGTAGCGCAGCCCGCCGTGGAACAGCTTGGAGCTGCGCGAGGAGGTGCCGGAGGCCCAGTCGCGCTGCTCGACCACCGCGGTCCGCAGGCCGCGGGTCGCGGCGTCCAGGGCCACGCCGGCGCCCGTGACGCCCCCGCCGATGACCAGGACGTCGAACGCCCCGTCCTGCAGCTGCTCCCAGGTGCGGGACCGGTGCTCCGGTCCCAGCCGGTCGTCGTGGCTCATGGCTCCTCCTCCTCGAGGCGCAGCGCTCGCGCTGCGGTCGGTACGGGTGCGCGAGTTGCCGGCCGGTGGCTCACACACTAGGACTGGCCCCGGACGCTCGCGCGTCGCCCCCGACGACGGTGCGGGGGCTCCACCCCTAGCAACTCGGAGGACGTGTGGAGACATCCCTCGGCGTGGTCCTGCTCAGTGAGATCCTGGGCACAGCCGCGCTGACGCTCCTCGGCTGCGGGGTGGTCGCCAACGTCCTGCTCCGCGAGACCAAGGGGCGCGGAGCCGACTGGCTGCTGATCAGCTTCGGCTGGGCGATGGCGGTGTTCGTCGGCGTCTACATCGCCTACCGCAGCGGCGCGCACCTGAACCCCGCGGTGACCCTGGGCCTGCTGCTCTCGAACAGCGACGAGTACGGGCCCGGCATCGACGTCACCTTCGCGTCCACGCTGGTGTACCTGCTCGGCGAGTTCGTCGGCGCCTTCCTCGGCGGCGTCCTGGTGTGGCTGGCCTACCGCCAGCACTTCGACCGGCACGACGTCGCGGCGGAGAAGCTGGCCGTCTTCTCCACCGGCCCGCAGATCCGCAACCCGCTGTGGAACACCCTCACCGAGGTCATCGCGACCTTCGTCCTCGTCTACACGATCCTCCAGCTCGGCAACACGCCGACCGCGATCGGGCCGGTGGCGGTCGCCTTCCTGGTGCTCGCGATCGGCATGAGCCTCGGCGGGCCCACCGGGTACGCCATCAACCCGGCGCGCGACCTCGGGCCCCGCCTGGCCCACGCCGTGGTGCCCATCCGCGGCAAGGGCGGCAACGACTGGGGCTACGCGTGGGTCCCGGTGGTCGGGCCCGCCACCGGCGGCATCCTCGCCGGCCTGCTCTCCCGGGTCGTCACCGCGGTCACCTGAGACCCGTCGGCCACCCGACCCCGGACGCCGCACCGCCGCGCCGTCCGCCCCTCCGACTCCCAGGAGCCCCCGCATGAGCCAGTACGTCGCCGCCATCGACCAGGGCACCACCAGCACCCGCTGCATGGTCTTCGACCACGACGGCAAGGTGGTCTCCGTCGGCCAGAAGGAGCACGAGCAGATCTTCCCGCGCGCCGGGTGGGTCGAGCACGACGCGGACGAGATCTGGGCCAACACCCGCGAGGTCGTGGGCCAGGCCCTGGCCAAGGGGAACGTGGCCAGGTCCGACCTCGTCGCGGTCGGCATCACCAACCAGCGCGAGACCGCGGTGGTCTGGGACCGGACCACCGGGAAGCCCGTCCACAACGCCATCGTGTGGCAGGACACGCGCACCCAGCGCATCGTCGAGGAGCTCGGGGCGCTGGGCGGCGGCGCCGACCGCTACAAGGAGAAGGTGGGCCTGCCGCTGGCCACCTACTTCGCCGGGCCGAAGGTGAAGTGGATCCTCGACAACGTCGAGGGCGCCCGCGCCCGGGCCGAGAGCGGCGACCTGCTCATGGGCACGATCGACTCGTGGCTGCTGTGGAACATGACCGGTGGGGTCGACGGCGGCCTGCACCTGACCGACGTCTCGAACGCCTCGCGCACGATGCTCATGGACTACCGCACCCTCGCCTGGGACGAGGAGATCGCGGCGGAGATGACCATCCCGGTCTCGATGCTGCCGCAGATCCGCTCGAACTCCGAGGAGTACGGCCGGGGCCGCGAGGGCGGCTTCCTCGCCGGGGTGCCCATCTCCGGCTCGCTCGGCGACCAGCAGGCCGCGACCTTCGGCCAGGTCTGCTTCACCAAGGGCATGGCCAAGAACACCTACGGCACGGGCAACTTCATGCTGCTCAACACCGGCGAGGAGGCCGTGCCGTCCAAGAACGGGCTGCTGACCACGCTGTGCTACCAGATCGGCGACGGCAAGCCGGTCTACGCCCTCGAGGGCTCGATCGCCGTCACCGGCTCGCTGGTGCAGTGGGCGCGCGACAACCTCGGCATGATCGCGTCCGCGCCCGAGATCGAGACGCTCGCGCGGACCGTGGACGACAACGGCGGGGCCTACTTCGTGCCGGCGTTCTCGGGCCTGTTCGCCCCGCACTGGCGGGCCGACGCCCGCGGCGCCCTGGTGGGCCTGACCCGGTACGTCAACAAGGGGCACCTGGCGCGCGCGGTGCTCGAGGCCACCGCCTACCAGACCCGCGAGGTGCTCGAGGCGATGAACGCCGACTCCGGCGTCGACCTGACCGAGCTGCGGGTGGACGGCGGCATGGTGGCCAACGAGCTGCTCATGCAGTTCCAGGCCGACGTGCTCGGCGTGCCCGTGGTCCGGCCGGTGATCGCCGAGACCACGGCCCTGGGCGCGGCGTACGCGGCCGGGCTGGCGAGCGGCTTCTGGTCGGGCACCGACGAGCTCACCGCCCAGTGGCTGGAGGACAAGCGCTGGGAGCCGACCATGGCGCAGGAGGAGCGCGAGCGCGGCTACCGCAAGTGGAACAAGGCCGTGCAGCGCACGCTCGACTGGGTCGACGAGGACGACGCCTGAGCTGACGGCACGGCGGCCCGGGCGGCTCAGGGCAGCGCGAGCAGCGCCACCGCGGCGGCGGCGCCGAGGAGCCCGCCCACCTGCACCGGCGCCAGCCGCTCGCGCAGCACCGCGCGGGCCAGCAGCACGGTGGCCGCCGGGTAGAGGGCGGTGATCACCGCGACCACCGCGAGCTGGCCCTCGCGGGCGGCGAGCACGAACGCGAGGTTCGCGGTGGCGTCCAGGGCGCCCGCCGCCACCGCGAGCCGCAGCGAGGGCCGGCGG
>CADCUY010000094.1 GCA_902806005.1 uncultured Quadrisphaera sp.
CCGGCGCCCGGCCCGACGCCCGCGACCCCCAGCCGGTCGGGGGCAGCATCGGCCGCCTCGTGCACGAGCGCGGCTGGGCGCAGCCGGTGGCCGTCGGCGGCGTCGTCGGTCGCTGGGCCCAGGTGGTCGGCCGCGACCTGGCCGAGCACTGCACCCCCGAGCGGTTCGACGCCGGCGTGCTGGAGGTGCGCGCCGACTCCACGGCGTGGGCCACCCAGGTGCGCCTGCTCGCCCCCGTGGTGCTGCGCCGCCTCGGCGAGGACCTCGGCGAGGGCGTCGTCGTGCGCCTGGTGGTCCGGGGCCCCGCCGCCCCCAGCTGGCGCTCCGGGGCGCGCAGCGTCAGCGACGGGCGCGGCCCGCGCGACACCTACGGCTGACCGGCGTCCGCCACCGCCGTCCGCCGTCCGCCAGGCGTCCGCGCGCCCCCCGGTCCGGTACGGGGGGACACCCGGGGGCGTCCAGGACGCCACGCGGCCCTTCACGGCGCGCGAAAGGGCACCTGTGCACGGTGACCGGCCCCTCGGTGCGCCGCACGATATGATTGACGCCTGGTCGGCCAGTGCGGTCGCCGCGAAGAGGAGAACCGTGACCGACCCCTCCAGCACGCCGTCGCGCCCGCCCTCGGACCAGGAGGTCGCCGACGGCGCCGCGCAGCAGGCCGCCGACGCCGCCGCCAGCTCCGTGGCCGCCCGCGCGGTCGACCCCGGCTCCGAGAGCGGCTACGACGCCTCGAACATCACGGTCCTCGAGGGCCTCGAGGCCGTCCGCAAGCGCCCGGGCATGTACATCGGCTCGACGGGGGAGCGCGGCCTGCACCACCTGGTGCAGGAGGTGGTCGACAACTCCGTCGACGAGGCCCTGGCCGGGCACGCCACGACGATCGACGTCACCCTGCTGGCCGACGGCGGGGTGCGGGTGGTCGACGACGGGCGCGGCATCCCCGTCGACGAGCACCCGGTCGAGCACCGCCCCGCCGTCGAGGTGGTGCTGACGGTGCTGCACGCCGGCGGCAAGTTCGGCGGCGGCGGCTACGCGGTCTCCGGCGGCCTGCACGGCGTCGGCGTCTCGGTGGTCAACGCGCTGTCGACCCGGCTCGACGTCGAGGTGCGGCGCCAGGGCTCGGTGTGGCGCCAGAGCTACGCCCTCGGGGTGCCGCAGGGGCCGCTGGAGCAGGGCGAGGCGACCGACGAGACCGGCACCACGGTCACGTTCTGGCCCAGCGCGGACATCTTCGAGACCGTCGACTTCGACTTCGAGACCCTGCGCAGCCGCCTCCAGCAGATGGCGTTCCTCAACAAGGGGCTCACCATCGCGCTGTGCGACGAGCGCCGCGCCAGGGGCACCGCCGCCGAGCGGGCCGCGGCCGACGGCGCGGAGGACGCGGCGCTGTCGGCCGCCGAGGCGCAGGACGACGCCGCCGCCCGCACGGTGACCTACTGCTACGACCGGGGCCTGGTCGACTACGTCACGCACCTGAACCGCTCGAAGCGCTCCGAGGTCGTGCACGCCGACGTGATCGCCTTCGAGACCGAGGACACCGAGCGGATGATGTCGCTCGAGGTCGCGATGCAGTGGACGACCTCGTACTCGGAGAGCGTGCACACCTACGCCAACACCATCAACACCCACGAGGGCGGCACCCACGAGGAGGGCTTCCGCGCGGCGCTGACCTCGCTGGTCAACCGCTACGCCCGCGCCGAGAAGCTGCTGCGCGAGAAGGACGAGTCGCTCACCGGCGACGACGTGCGCGAGGGCCTGACGGCGGTGGTGTCGGTCAAGCTGGGGGAGCCCCAGTTCGAGGGGCAGACGAAGACCAAGCTCGGCAACACCGAGGTCAAGGGCTTCGTCCAGCGGGTGGCCACCGAGCAGCTCAACGACTGGATCGCGCGCAACCCGCGCGAGGCCAAGGACGTGGTCCGCAAGGCGATCTCCTCCGCGCAGGCGCGGCTGGCCGCCCGCAAGGCGCGCGACGCCACCCGGCGCAAGGGGCTGCTGGAGTCGGGCGGCATGCCGGGCAAGCTCAAGGACTGCCAGTCCAACGACCCGCGCGAGTGCGAGGTCTTCATCGTCGAGGGCGACTCGGCCGGCGGCTCCGCGGTGCGCGGGCGCGACCCGCGCACGCAGGCGATCCTGCCGATCCGCGGCAAGATCCTCAACGTCGAGCGGGCGCGGCTGGACAAGGCGCTGGGCAACCAGGAGGTGCAGGCGCTGATCACCGCGTTCGGCACCGGCATCGGCGAGGACTTCACCCTCGACAAGCTGCGCTACCACAAGATCATCCTGATGGCGGACGCCGACGTCGACGGCCAGCACATCACCACGCTGCTGCTGACCCTGCTCTTCCGCTACATGCGTCCCCTGGTCGAGGCCGGCCGCGTCTACCTCGCCCAGCCGCCGCTGTACCGGGTCAAGTGGAGCAACCGCGAGCACGACTTCGTCTACTCCGACCGCGAGCGCGACGCCCTGATCGCGGCGCGCTCGGCGGAGGGCGGGCGGCTGCCCAAGGACAACGGCATCCAGCGGTACAAGGGCCTCGGCGAGATGAACTGGGACGAGCTGGCCCGCACCACCATGGACCGCGCCCACCGCACGCTGCTGCAGGTGACCATGGAGGACGCCGCCGCGGCCGACGCCATCTTCTCGGTGCTGATGGGCGAGGACGTGGAGTCCCGCCGCTCGTTCATCCAGCGCAACGCCCGCGACGTGAGGTTCCTCGATGTCTGAGACCACCCTGCCCCCGACCGGCGCCGGCCCCGACGCCCCCGCACCGCCCACCCCGCCCACCGGCGGGGCGGTGGTCACCGGGGACGGCGAGGGCGGCGACCGGGTCAACCAGGTCGACCTGCAGCTGGAGATGCAGCGGTCGTACCTGGACTACGCGATGTCGGTCATCGTCTCCCGCGCGCTGCCCGACGTCCGCGACGGCCTGAAGCCGGTGCACCGCCGGGTGCTCTACGCGATGTACGACGGCGGGTACCGCCCGGACCGGGGCTACTACAAGTGCGCCCGGATCGTCGGCGACGTCATGAGCGTCTACCACCCGCACGGGGACAGCGCGATCTACGACGCGCTGGTGCGCCTCGCCCAGGACTGGTCGCTGCGGTACCCGCTGATCGACGGGCAGGGCAACTTCGGCTCCCCCGGCAACGACCCCGCGGCGGCCTACCGGTACACCGAGTGCCGGATGGCGCCGCTGGCGATGGAGATGGTGCGCGACATCGACCAGGAGACGGTCGACTTCACGCCCAACTACGACGGGCGCAACACCGAGCCCACCGTGCTCCCCAGCCGGTTCCCGAACCTGCTGGTCAACGGCAGCGTGGGGATCGCGGTGGGGATGGCCACCAACATCCCGCCGCACAACCTGCGCGAGGTCGCCTCCGGCGTCCAGTGGGCCCTGGACCACCCCGACGCCGACGACGCGGAGCTGCTCGACGCGCTGATGGCGCGGGTCATGGGCCCCGACTTCCCCACCCACGGCCTGGTGATGGGCCGCCGCGGCATCGAGGACATGTACCGCACCGGGCGCGGGAGCATCACGATGCGGGCCGTCGTCGAGGTCGAGGAGATCCAGAACCGCCAGTGCCTGGTGGTCTCCCAGCTGCCCTACCAGGTCAACCCCGACAACCTGGCGCAGAAGATCGCCGACCTGGTGCGCGACGGGCGCCTGGCCGGGGTCGCCGACGTGCGCGACGAGACCTCGGGCAAGACCGGCCAGCGCCTGGTGATCGTGCTGCGGCGCGACGCCGTGGCCAAGGTGGTGCTGAACAACCTCTACAAGCACACCCAGCTCCAGGACAACTTCGGTGCCAACATGCTGGCGCTGGTCGACGGGGTGCCGCGCACCCTGAGCCTGGACGCCTTCGTCAAGCACTGGATCGCGCACCAGATCGACGTCGTCCAGCGGCGCACCCGGTTCCGGCTGCGCAAGGCCCAGGAGCGCGCGCACATCCTCGAGGGCTACCTCAAGGCGCTCGACGCCCTCGACGCGGTGATCGCGCTGATCCGCGCCTCGGCGACCGCGGAGGACGCGCGCCTGGGCCTGGTCGACCTGCTCGAGGTCGACGAGCTGCAGGCCTCGGCGATCCTCAACCTCCAGCTGCGCCAGCTCGCGGCCCTGGAGCGCCAGCGCATCGTCGACGAGCACGAGCGGCTGCAGGCGGAGATCGCCGACTACGAGGACATCCTCGCCACCCCGGCCCGCCAGCGGAGCATCGTCGGCGAGGAGCTGGCCGTCGTGGCCGAGAAGTACGGCGACGACCGGCGGACCAGGATCCAGCCCTTCGAGGGCGACATGTCCATGGAGGACCTGATCCCCGAGGACGACGTCGTCGTCACGATCACCTCCGGGGGCTACGCCAAGCGCACCAGGGTCGACGCCTACCGCTCGCAGAAGCGGGGCGGCAAGGGCGTGCGGGGGGCGCAGCTGCGCGCCGACGACGTGGTGGGCACCTTCTTCACCACCACCAGCCACCACTGGCTGCTGTTCTTCACCAACTTCGGGCGGGTCTACCGCGCGAAGGCGTACGAGCTGCCCGAGGGCGGGCGCGACGCCCGGGGCCAGCACGTGGCGAACCTGCTGGCGTTCCAGCCGGGGGAGTCCATCGCCCAGGTGCTCGACCTGCGCGACTACGCCCAGGCGCCGTTCCTCGTGCTCGCCACCAAGGCCGGGCTGGTCAAGAAGACCCGGCTGGTCGAGTACGACTCCCCGCGCTCGGGGGGCGTGGTGGCGATCAACCTGCGCGAGGGCGACGAGCTGGTCTCCGCGCGCCTGGTCGGCGACGGCGACGACCTGCTCATGGTCTCGCGCCAGGGCATGTCGGTGCGGTTCACCGCCACCGACGACAACCTGCGCCCGATGGGCCGGGCCACCTCCGGGGTCACCGGCATGCGCTTCCGCGACGGCGACGAGCTGCTGGCGATGGACGCGGTGCGCGAGACCACCACCGAGGACGTGTTCGTCGTCTCCGCCAACGGCATGGCCAAGCGCTCCCCGGTGGCCCAGTACCGGGTGCAGGGGCGCGGCGGCTACGGGGTGAAGGTGGCGAAGCTGTCGGAGAAGGGCGGCGACCTGGTCGGCGCCCTGCTGGTCGACGCCGCCGACGAGGTGCTCGTGGTCATGGCCAGTGGCAAGGTGGTGCGCTCGCGCGTCGACGGCGTGCGGCTGACCGGGCGCGACACCATGGGCGTCGGTTTCGCCGACGTCGCCCGCGGCGACGCCATCCTCGGGGTGGCGCGGAACGTGGAGCGCGTGGTGGAGGCCGAGATCGAGCAGGATGGTCTAGCCTCCGACGAGCCGGCACCGCACGTCCCGGCGGCCGACGGTGAGGGGGATCGGTGAGCTCGTCGAGCACGGCGTCGCAGCGCCTGGGAGCGCCGGGCGGCTCGACCGCCGCGGCGGCGGACGCCGCCGGCCCTCGCGCGGCTCCTCGCGGGCGCACCGACGAGGCCGTCGAGCGCGGCCCCGCCCGGGCTCCGGAGGTGGCTCGCGAGCCCGCCGCGCCGCGCGACCCGGCCCCCGACGTCGACGCCGGTGCGCCGCGCCAGGTGCGCCTGACCGCGGCGCGGATCAACCCCTGGTCGATCCTCAAGCTGTCGTTCCTGGTCTCCGTGGCCCTGGGCGTGGTGCTCGTCGTCGTCGTCGCCCTGCTGTGGACGGTGCTCGACCGGATGGGCGTCTTCACCGACGTCAACACGGTGATCACCGAGGTCGTGGGCTCCGAGTCGTCGTTCGACCTCATGCAGGTCGTGGGGCTCAGCCGCGTGCTCTCGCTCGCGGTGGTCGTCGCGGTCGTCGACGTGGTGCTGCTGACCCTGCTCGCCACCCTCGGCGCGGTGCTCTACAACATCTGCTCCGCGCTGGTGGGCGGGGCCCGGCTCACCCTCACCGACGACTGAGCCGTGTAGGCTCGGTCGTGCTCGAGGGCCTATAGCTCAGACGGTTAGAGCGCTTCCCTGATAAGGAAGAGGTCAGAGGTTCAAGTCCTCTTAGGCCCACCCGTCCGCCGGCAGCACGACACCTCCAGGCGGCCGGCCCGGGGGCGTGGCGCAACTGGTAGCGCACCTGCTTTGCAAGCAGGGGGTTAGGGGTTCGAGTCCCCTCGTCTCCACCGGTCCCGCTGCGCGGCACGCCGGGTACGACACGGGATGCCGGTGGTCCGGCCCCGTGGGGCCCCGCCCAGCGGCATCCCGTGTCGTACCCCCTGTGCCCGGGCTGCTGAGCGGGGGCTCCCGGGGAGCGCTACCCACGAAGACGTCAGAGGTCAGCACGACGACGGCCCCCACCGGATCGGTGGGGGCCGTCGTCGTGCCGGGTGCTCAGCTGCTGGTGCCGCCGCCCGTGGACGGCTTGCGGGTGCCGGGCTTGCGGCCCGCCGCGCCCTTGCTGGTGCTGGTGCCGCTGGCCGGCGCCGTGGTGCCCGCGGGCGGCTCGGTGGCCGGAGGCACCGGGGTGGCGGTCCCGGCGGCGGTGGTGGCGATCGGCGTGGTCGTCGTGCCCGCCGTCGAGCTGCTCGAGGTGCCGCTGCCGGTGGTCCCGGTGGTCGACGAGGTGCTGGTGGTCGAGGTGCCGGTGCTCGAGGTGCTGGTGCCCGTGCCCGTGGAGGACGGCTCGGCGGAGCCCGTGGTGGTGCGGGCGCCCGGCGCCGGCTCGGTCGAGCCGGTGGCGTCCGGGGGAGCGGTGACCCCGTCCGGGGCCGGGGTGTCGACGTCGGCCGACTGCGTCGCGACGGTGCCGGACCCGATGCCGTCGCCCTCGCCGGGGGAGCTGAGCCGGCTCGGGGGGGCAGTGGTCTTGGTCGCGGTCGCGGGCACCCACGGGTCGGTGGGGGCCTGCTGGCGCTTCCACACCGAGTAGCCCGCGGCACCGGCCGCGCCGACGGAGCCGACGAGGACGAGCAGGCGCCCGACCCCGCGGGAGCGCTTGGGCTCCGGCTTGCCCTGCGCCTTCAGCGACGCCGCCTGCGCGGCGCGCAGCGAGCTCGAGCTCGCCTCGTGCGCGGCGTCCGTGGCGGTGGCGGCCTTGGCGGCGGCGGCGGTCGCGGCGGCGCTGACCACCTCGACCAGGCGCGGCAGCAGCTCGTCGACGATGCGGTCGCGGGTCGCGTCGACCTTGGGGGCCAGCACCGTCGCGGCCTGCTCCACCTTCGGCGCTGCCACCCCGACGCCCCGGCCGTACGCGGTGCTCACCCCGGCGTAGCCGCGGGTGCGGGCGTCGGCCAGGCGCGGGCCGGCCCACTCGCGGGCGACGGTCGCGCGCTCGCGCAGGGTGGCGGCCTGGGCGCTCAGCGCGGCGGCCTGCTTGCTCAGCGACGCCGCCTGCCGGCTCATCGCCGTCGCCTCGGCGGGAGTGGTCTCGACGGTCACGGTCTTGTTCTTGCGGCGGGTCGTGACGGACACGCGTCCTCCTCGTCGGCGCCGGGCGATCCGTGCCGCGGCGGCTGTGGATGGGTGGTGGTCCTGGACCATCCTGCCGCGCCGGCCCTCCGGTCGCTAACCGAGAGCGGCCGCCACCGAGCGCCACCGGGTCCGCCCGAACGGCCCCGGCCCGCGGCCCGGTGCGAGGATGGAGCCCATGGAGGCCACGCTGCACACCAACCACGGGGACGTCCGCGTCACCCTGTTCCCCCAGCACGCCCCGAAGACGGTCGCGAACTTCACCGAGCTCGCGACCGGCGCCCGGGAGTGGAAGGACCCGAAGACCGGCGAGGCGCGCCAGGACCCGTTCTTCGACGGGCTGACCTTCCACCGGATCATCCCCGGCTTCATGGTGCAGGGCGGCGACCCGGTCGGGAACGGCACGGGCGGCCCCGGCTACGCCTTCGACGACGAGATCCACCCCGAGCTCGACTTCAACGCGCCCTACAAGCTCGCCATGGCCAACGCCGGCAAGCAGGCCGGACGGGGCACCAACGGCTCGCAGTTCTTCATCACCGTCGGTGCCACGCCGTGGCTGATGGGCAAGCACACGATCTTCGGCGAGGTCGCCGACGCCGAGAGCCGCGCCGTGGTCGACGCCATCGTCGCCGTGCCCACCGGGGCGATGGACCGCCCGAAGCAGCCCGTCGTCATCGAGAGGGTGAGCGTCGGCTGAGCAGCACCGCCCCCCAGCCGTCGGGCGGGGCCGCGGCCCCGCCCGTCTGCCCGCGCCACCCCGACCGCGAGTCGTACGTCCGCTGCCAGCGCTGCGAGCGGCCCACCTGCCCCGCCTGCCAGCGGGAGGCGCCGGTGGGCGTGCAGTGCGTCGACTGCGTGGCCGAGGCCGCCCGGGCCACCCCCGTCACCCGCACCGCCTTCGGCGGCCGCGTGCGCGGCGGGCGGCCCGCGGTGACCTACGCGGTGATGGGCGCGTGCGTGGCGCTGTACCTGCTGCAGCAGGTCGGGGGCGGCCTGGTCCTGCAGCTGCTGGCCTTCTTCCCGGCGCTGGCCGGCGAGCAGCCGTGGCGCTTCGTCACCGCGGCGTTCCTGCACTCGCCGAGCAGCCTGCTGCACATCGCCTTCAACCTCTACGCCCTCTACCTGACCGGGCCGTACCTCGAGCAGGTGCTCGGGCGGCTGCGGTTCGCCGCCCTGTACCTGGTGGCAGCCTTCGGGGGCTCGGTCGGCTACCTGCTCATCGCCGGGCTCGACGCACCGCCGACGGTGGGCGCCTCGGGGGCGGTCTTCGGCCTGTTCGGCGCGCTGCTCGTGGTGCAGCGCCGCCTGGGGCGCCAGACCGGGCAGATCGTCGGCGTCCTCGTCGTCAACGGGATCCTGGGCTTCGTGCTGCCGGGCATCGCGTGGCAGGCCCACCTGGGCGGCCTGCTCACCGGCGCCGCCGTCGCGGCGGTGATGGTCGGCGCTCCGGCGCCGGGTGTGCCGCGCGACCGCCGGGGGGCGGCGAGGCGAAGCGCCGTCAAGGCCTCCGGTACGGTCGCCGTGACGGCTTCGCTC
>CADCUY010000095.1 GCA_902806005.1 uncultured Quadrisphaera sp.
GCGGGCCCGCCGGTCGGCCGGGGCGCGCAGCCGCGTGGTCGCCAGGGTGCCGCGCACGAAGCCGGCGGTGCGCACGGTGACCGCCGGCAGCACCCCGGGCGCCGTCACCACCCGCAGGGCCGGAGGCAGCCGGGCCTCCAGGGGCTGGTGCACGGCGGTGTTGGTCAGCGTCAGCGCGGCGAGGCGCTGCCCGCGGGCCCGCACGCGCAGCGCCCACCCGACGCTGACCAGCCCGCCCCAGTCGTGGCCGAGGGAGACCAGCGGCAGCTCCGGGTCGGCGTCCGGCCCGGTGAGCCCCAGCGCGTCGGTGAGGGCCAGGAGGTCGTCGACCCGCTGGCCCAGCCGCCGCCGGGTGCCCGTGCGCTCCGACCAGCCCATGTCGAGCTGGTCGACCGCCACCACCCGCCACCCCGCGGTGGCGGCCTCGGCGACGACGCTGCGCCACAGGAACGACCAGGTCGGGTTGCCGTGCACGGCCAGCACCGTGCCGCGCACCGGACCGGCCACCGACGGCGCGCCGTCCAGCAGGTGCCAGGTGCGCTCGCCGGCCCCGGCGGCGTCCACGGCGGTGACCCACCGGTGCCAGGCGGGGTCGACCCCGGGCAGGTCGGGCTCCGCGCCCGGGCGGGGCGGCGGGGTGGGCCGGGCGGTCGAGCGGGGCGTCACCAGCGGATCTCGCACAGGGAGGTGTTCAGGCCGGAGCCCACCCCCATGCACAAGACCCGGTCGCCCGGCATGAGCGAGCCCACCTGGCGGGCGAGGGTGATCGGCAGGGCCGCGGGCCCGACGTTGCCGAGCAGCGGGAAGGTCAGCGGCACGCGCACCTTCTCCAGGCCGTCGAGCGCGAGGCGCTGGAGCAGGGCCTGGGTGTGCGGCACCGAGACCTGGTGCAGCACGTAGCGGGCGACGCCGGTGGCCCAGTTCCAGTCCTGCTTGGCCTCCTCCCACGCGTCGCCGATCAGCCCGACGCCGGCGTTGAGCAGCCCCCGGGTGTCGGTGACCATCCGCCCCATCGTCGCCTTGCACAGGCCGTGGTGCTGGGTGCCCGCGCGGGTCACGCCGCCGAGGATGCGGTGGCCCTCGGGGTGCTCGTCGGCGCGGCCGAGCACGGCGGCCGCCGAGCCGGAGCCGAGGGTCAGGGTGGCGAACTCGTTGAGGTAGTCGGCCCGGGTGACGTCGGGCTCCAGCAGGCGCTCGACCGTCTCGTTCTGGATCTGGCGCACGTCCTCGCTGCCGACGACGACCGCGTACTCCACCTGCCCGGAGTCGATCATCGACGAGGCGATCTGCAGCCCGTTGACGAAGCCCAGGCAGGCGTTGGTGACGTCGAAGTTCATCGCCGAGGTCGGCAGCCCCAGGTGGTCGTGCACCTCCACCGAGACGGCGGGCTCCAGGTGGTCGCGGGAGACGGAGGTGTTGATGAGCAGGCCGATGGCGCCGGGGTCGACGCCGGACTCCGAGATCGCCTTGGCGCCGGCGATGGCCGCGCCCTCGGCGAGCGAGGTGCCCTCGGCCCACCAGCGGCGCTCCTTGACGCCCGCGACGCGCTCGATCAGCCCGGGTCGGATCCGCAGGCGCGTCATGGTCGGCTCCAGCATCGCGTCCAGGTCGTCGGAGGTGACGACGACCGGGGCCTCCTCGGCGGCGATGGACAGCAGCGCCGTGTTGGCGACGCTGTAGCGGGTGTTGCCGTTCACGTGGCCTCGACTCTCAGCACGGACCCTCGACGCGGTGTGCGCCGGGTGCTCGTGCGCGCAGGGAGCCCGAGGTTACTGGCAGCGGCTGCGAGCCGCCTGGCCAGGCGGCTCGCACCAGCCCGATGGGCGCTCACTTCAGCCCGCTGCGCGCCATCCCCTCGACGAACCAGCGCTGGAAGACCGCGAAGACCACCAGCGCGGGCAGGGTCGAGAGCAGCGACATCGCCATCAGGGAGCCGTGGTCGCGGCTGTACTGGTCCTGCAGGTGCAGCAGCCCGATGGGCAGGGTGAACTGCTCGGTGTCCTGCAGGGCCACCAGCGGCCAGGCGAGCTCGTTCCACCGCCACATGAACGTGAAGATCACCAGGACGGCGACGAGCGGCCTGCTGAGCGGCAGCGCGACGGACCAGAACGTGCGCCACGCGCCCGCGCCGTCCATCCGCGCGGCCTCGAGCAGCTCGTCGGGCAGGGCGGCGAAGAACTGCCGGGCGAGGAACAGCCCGAAGGCCTCGGCCAGCCGCGGGAGCACCACGCCCATCGGGGTGTTGATCAGGTCGAGGTCGACCACCAGCTGGAACTGGGCGACCATGATCACCTGCACGGGCACCATGAGCGTGGAGAGGATCGCCAGGAACAGCGCGTCCCTGAGCGGGAAGTCGAGCTTGGCGAAGGCGTAGCCGGCCGCGAGGTTGACGACCACCGTGAGCACCACGGAGACGCCCGCGACCACGGCGGAGTTGGCGGCCCACCGCAGGAACGGGTAGCGCTGCAGGGGCGCGACGAAGTTCTCCCACGCGACCGCGCGCGGGAAGAGCGCGGCGTCGTCGGCGTAGAGCTCGGCCGGCGTGGACACGGCGGTGACGAGCATCCAGTACAGGGGGAAGACCACGACGGCCGCGGCGAGCACGCCGACGGTCAGCCGCCAGCCGGTCAGGCGACGCTCGGCGGCCCGGCTCGAGCGCGGCCGGCGGGGAGCGGGCCGAGGGG
>CADCUY010000096.1 GCA_902806005.1 uncultured Quadrisphaera sp.
CCGGCCAGGCGCAGCTGGCCACCCAGGACCGAGCGGTCCTGCGCGGTCAGCCGCAGGCCACCCGCGGTGGCGACGGCGACGTCGGCGGCGTACCGCCGGTGCAGGGCCGTCAGGCCGGCGTCGTGCAGCGCCGGGGCGAGGTCCAGGCCCCGCTGCGCCGCCAGGGCGCGCCGGTGCCTGCCGGTGGCGGTGGTGTAGGCGTTCGCGCCGTGCAGGCCCTGCTGGGCGAGGACCTCCCCGAGCACGTACCCCGGCGCCAGGCCCATGCTCAGCGCCTTGAGGTAGTTGTCCTGGGAGCGCACGGCATCGGGCAGCGGCAGCAGCGAGCGCAGGAACCCCGCCCGCCAGGACAGCGCCGACGTCGCCGGGGTCGCCATCGGCAGCCGCCCGCGCGACAGCGCCGCCCGCAGGTCGTGCGGGCCCGGGGTGAACCCGCTCGGCGGCTCGTGGGGCACCGGCCTCAGGCCTTCGCGCTCGACGTGCTCGAGCCCGTGCCAGACCCACTGCGCGCCGGGCTGCTCGGCGTAGGCCGCGGCCAGCCGGGCGAGCCGCTCGGGCAGGGCGAGGTCGTCGGCGTCGAGCAGGGCCACGACGTCGCCGCTGCAGGCGAGCACCGCCGTGGTGGTCGCGGCACCCTTGCCGCGGCGTCCGGTCAGGATGCTGGTGACCCGACCGGCGAAGCCGGCGAGCACCTCGCGGCTGTCGTCGCTCGACCCGTCGTCGACGACGACCACCTCGTGCGCGGGGTGGGTCTGGGACAGCACCGACTCCAGCGCGCCACCGAGGTAGCGCCCGTAGTCGCGGTTGATGATGGCGACCGAGATCGTCGGGACGCCCGGGCCGGTGCCCCCCGCGGCGGTCGGGACGACGGCAGGAGCGGTGGGGACGATCGGCGACCCGGTCATGACCCTGCATCGGCACGGGCCCGTGCCGGGTTGAGGCGACCCCCGCGCCGGAGGTGGTGCAGCACCGGGGCCAGCGCCTCCCGGTCGACCAGCTGCAGCACCCCGAGGTAGACCAGCCCGCCGGCCGCGGCCTGGACCGCGAGCACCGCGGGAGCCGGCAGGCCGTCGACAGCCGCCCCGGCGCCCAGCGCTGCCAGGGCCATGGCCGCTCCGGCCAGCAGCAGGCCCCGGACCGCCCGCCACAGCTCACCGGCGCGGAGCTCGACCAGGCGGAGCAGCGGGACGAGCGTGACGACCAGCGCGACCCAGCTGGTGACGAGCAGCGCGGCGGCCACGCCCTCGATGCCCCACGCCAGACCCACGACCGTGCCGCCGACGGTCACCGCCGAGCTGACCACGGCGACCCGGAACTCCAGCCCGGTCCGGCCCAGCGCCTGGTACAGGGGCCCGGAGTTGCGCGTGACCAGCTGGGGGGGCAGCGAGGCGGAGAGCAGCACGAGCACGGTGACCGCTCCCGTCCACCGGGGCCCGTACAGGGTCTCGACGACCGCGGGGGCCGCCGCGGCCACGCCGAGGCCGGCGGGCACGCCGAGGAGCAGGGACGCGCGCACCGCGGTCAGCCACGACCGCCGCAGGCGCGCCGGGTCGTCCCGCATCTGCGCGTAGGCCGGCAGCATCGCCCGCGAGAGCACCAGCGTCACCTGCTGCAGGGGCATCATCATGATGTTGTAGGCGCGGGAGTACAGCCCGAGCTGGCCGAAGCCCACCACCTGCCCGAGCAGCACCGTGTCGGTGTTGCGCGCGGCGAAGGTCAGGAGGTTCGTGCCGGTCAGGCCCCGCCCGAAGCGCCACAGCTCGCCGAGCTCGCGCCGGTGGACGAACCCGCGGGGGACCCAGCGCACGGTCGCCCACACCGCCGCACCGGTGCACGCGACCTGCACCACCGGCCCGATCACGAGGCTGTAGGCCCCGGCGCCGCCCAGGGCCAGCGCGACGGTGGTGCCCAGGCCCACGACCACCCCGGCGAGCTCGTACCCCGCCAGCTGCTTGAACCGCAGCGAGCGCTGCAGCAGCGCCATGGGGACGACCGCGAGGTTCAGCGCGAAGGCCAGGGCGCTCACCCGCAGCAGGCCGGTCAGGCGCGGCTCGTCGTAGAGCCCGGCGACCAGCGGCGCCAGGGCCACGAGCAGGAGGGTGACCAGGAGGCCGACGAGGGTGCTGAGCCAGAAGGCGGTGCTCAGCAGCCGCCCGGTGACCCGCGGGGCCTGCACCACCGCGGTGGCCAGCCCGAGCCGGCTGAAGAGCGCCGCGAGGCCGTTGACGACGGCTCCCAGCGCGACCAGGCCGAAGTCGTCCGGCAGCAGCAGCCGCGCCAGGACCGCGGCCCCGCCGAGCTGCGCCGCGACGAGGAGCACGCGCGAGGCGGCCGACCAGGCGACGCCTCGGCGCACCTGCGACGCCAGGGTCCCCTCGAGGGCCAGCCGCGCCACCACGGGGTGCTCCGAGGCCGGGTCGGCGGGACGCCCGACGACGTCGGGGACCTCGGCGACGGTGCCGCCGACGGCGTCCGAGCGCAGGCCGGGCATCAGGGCGCTCCTCGTGGTGGGTCTGTCGGGCGTCGGGGCGGGTCCGCCGCCGAGGCGCGGGGCCGGCCGCGCGGCACGCGTCGAGGGCCCGGCTGCACCCCTGGGGATGACGGTAGGGGCGCCTGGGCCGCCGGCGACAGGACCGTCACCCGGGCGGCCCACCGCGGAGGTCAGCGCGCCGC
>CADCUY010000097.1 GCA_902806005.1 uncultured Quadrisphaera sp.
TGGCGGCGCTGGACCCCGAGCGCTACGAGGTGGTGCCGGTCGGCATCGCCAAGGACGGCCGGTGGGTGCTCGCCGATCCCGGCCAGCAGCTGGCCATCGCCGACGGCGCGCTGCCCGAGGTCACCGGCGGAACGGCCGTGTCGCTGGTCGGCGACCCCGACGGCCGCGGCCTGGCCGTGCTGGAGCCGGGCGAGGCGGTCGGCCGGGCGCTGACCGAGGTGGACGTGGTCTTCCCGGTGCTGCACGGCGCCTACGGCGAGGACGGGACGATCCAGGGGCTGCTGGAGATGACCGGGCTGCCCTACGTCGGCTCCGGGGTCTTCGCGAGCGCGGCGTCCATGGACAAGGAGTTCACCAAGAAGCTGCTGGCCGCCGCCGGACTGCCCCAGGGCGACCACGTCGTCCTGCGCGACGCCCACGGCGCGATCAGCGCCGACCCGGACGTCCTGGACGAGGCCGCCCGCGAGCGGCTCGGCCTGCCGGTGTTCGTCAAGCCCGCCCGCGCCGGCTCCAGCATCGGCATCACCCGCGTCACCGACTGGGCGCAGTTCCCCGCCGCGGTGGCCGAGGCCGCGGCGGAGGACGAGAAGGTGATCGTCGAGGCCGCCGTCCCGGGCCGGGAGATCGAGTGCGGCGTGCTGGCCGCGCGGGGCACCGGTCTGCCGGAGGCCAGCCTGCCGGCGGAGATCCGGCTGCGCGAGGGCGTGGACTGGTACGACTTCGCGGCCAAGTACCTCGACGACGCCGCGGACTTCGACATCCCGGCCGACCTCACCCCCGCCCAGACCGAGGCGGTGCAGGCAGCCGCGCGCCGGGCCTACCTGGCCCTGGACTGCCGTGGCCTGGCCCGCGTGGACTTCTTCCTGGGCACCGGTGCCGACGGCGAGGACCTGCTGGTCATCAACGAGGTGAACACCATGCCGGGGTTCACGCCGATCTCGATGTTCGCCCGGATGTGGGCGGCCACCGGGGTGGACTTCGCCGAGCTGGTCGACCGCCTGGTGACCGGCGCCCTGGCTCCGCGGTGACCTGCGGACGGCGGTCCCGCGCGTCCCGGGTCGCCGTCCTCCTCGCCCTGCTGCCCGTCCTCACGGCCGGGTGCGGAGGCGATGCCGAGGACACGGCCGCGCCCGCGTCGACGCCGGCGGGTCCGGCCACCCCCGAGGAGCTGGAGCGGCTGGTCGTCGACGAGGTGCCCTCGGGTCTCCCGCGGGTGCCCGACGAGGCGATCCAGCCACCGGCCGGCGCCAAGCGCGTCGAGGACGTGGCCGGCTACTCCGACGACCCGGCGCGGGAGCGGGGGGTCCTGGAGGACTACGGCTACCGGCACGGCTGGGAGCGGTTCTGGGGCGCCGGGACCGGCGAGGGCCCGCAGACGGGGGTGTTCGTCGACCAGTTCGAGGCCGCCGGGGGTGCGGACTCCTACGCCGAGGACCTCGCCCGCAACGACGCCGACCACTACGGCGGGCTGCTCAGCGAGGGCTCGCCCGACCTGCCCGACGACTGCCGGCGCCTGCTGGTCGAGGAACCCGACCCCGAGGACGGGCTGTGGGGCCCGGCCGCCTTCGCGTGGTGCACCCGCGGCTCGTTCAGCGTGGCGGTCAGCGCCGTCGCCGGCACCCTGGACGACGCCACGGAGGAGCTCGGCGAGGTCGCGCGCGACCAGCTGGACCGGCTGCCCGCCGGGTGAGGCGGCAGCGAGCGGGCTCAGCCTCCGGGCACGGGCTCCTGGAAGGGCAGCGCCTGCGCCAGGCCCGTGGTCAGCGCCGTCACCGGGGCGCTGTCGACGCTGGCGGGCAGGCTGACCTCGACGAACACCGGCCGGTCGACGGTGGTCCACACCGTGGTCTCCGGGTCCGCGGTGTCGACGTACCACTGGACGCCGTTGATCTGGATGGCCGAGGCGCCCACCACCCAGCCCGCCGGACGGTCGACGCCGCAGATCAGGACGACCGGCGGCTCGCCCCACGCGTACGCGAACGGCGAGTCGGACTGCACCGGGCGGGACGGCTCGCCGGCCAGCTCCAGCGGCAGGCCGCTCATGACCGCGGGGCAGTACTGGTCGGCCTCGGGCGTCACCGGGGGGACCACGATGGGCAGGGGCGGCAGATCGGCGCGCTCGGGCGCGGCGGTGCCCTCGATCTCGGCGGGCTCCCGCGGCGTTCCGGTGTCCTCGTCGGCGGTGTCGCCGCCGAGGACGTTGACCAGGACGACGAGCGCCACCACCACCGGCACCAGCACGGCGGTCGCGATCAGGGCGATGCGCCGCAGCGGGTCGTCGGCCGCCGGGGGCGCGGGTGTGGGCTCGGTCAGGGCGTCAGAGCTCGCAGGGGTGGGGCGGTCGGGGAGTCCGGACCGTCAGATGTTGACGACGGGGCAGGTGAGCGTGCGGGTGATGCCGTCGACCGACTGCACCCGGGCGACCACCAGGCGGCCGAGGTCGTCGACGGTGTCCGCCTCGGCGCGCACGATCACGTCGTACGGGCCGGTGACGTCCTCGGCGCGGGTCACACCGCTGATCTCGGCGATCGTGGAGGCGACCTGGGCGGCCTTGCCGACCTCGGTCTGGATGAGGATGTAGGCGTGGACCACGGGAGATCCTTCCTCCGGCAACTCGGCCGATACGTCGTCCCCGCCGGGTGGC
>CADCUY010000098.1 GCA_902806005.1 uncultured Quadrisphaera sp.
CAGTCGGCGCGCCAGTCAACCAGCCCGTCGTCCCGGGGCTCGCGGGTGGTCTCCAGGGCCACGGCGAACCCCTCCGGCGCCACGACTACCTCGGCGGCCGGCACCACCGGCCGCGCTCCGGCGGCCGGGGCACCGGCGCCGGGAGCCGTCGCGGGCTGCGCAGTGCACCCGGCCAGGGCCGCCGCGGCGAGCGCGGCGCCGGCGAGGAGCACCCCCGGGCGGTGGCTCACCACTCGACGGGGCCGAAGACCTCGCCGTTGGCGTACACCGTGCGGTCCGGGACCACCTGGCCGATCTCGAGCTCGCTGCCCACCACGGCGCTGCGCTCGCCGACGACGGCGCCGTTGCGCACCAGCGAGCGGAAGACGATCGCGCCGTCCTCGAGCACCACGTCGTTGCCCACGACGGTGGGGGTGGCCAGGCCCGTGGTCGGGTCCACCTGGGGCCGTCCGCCGCCGTGGACGATCGCGCCCTCGCCGTAGCTGACCCGGTCGCCGACGGTGAGGTCGTTGCCCTCGAGGGCGTGGAAGACCACCCCGTCGTCCATCTCCTCGATGGTGCCGACGCCGAACGGCCCTCCCTCGTCGGCGCGCAGCGAGATGCGCTCGCCCATGGCGTGGTCGAGGCCCTCCGCGGAGTCCTCGAAGCAGACGTTCCCGATGATCCGGTTGCGGAAGGCGGGGTCGGCGACCTCGGCGCCGGTGCACAGGTCGGAGTCGACCGTGGGCAGGTCGCGGGCCTGGTCGAAGGGGTTGCCGCCGGGGTCGACGCCGATCCCGCGGACGGCGTCGGCGTCCTCGCCGGCCAGCCGCGCGTACTCGCGGGCCAGCCCGACGTTGACCTCGACGACGCCGGCGTTGAACAGGCGGTCGGCGTCGGTGATCGGGCGCACCTTCCCGAGGGCGGCGTCGTCGGCCTCGGCCTGCGTGTCCACCGACTTGCCCGGCAGCACCACGGTGCCGCTGCGCAGCACCACGCCCGGCCCCACCCGGGACAGCGCCGAGAGGGCCGTGTCGCGCTCGATGACGGCGCCGTCCACCTGCGCGCCGAAGCTGAGGAAGACCCCGGAGTCCTCCTCGGGCCCGGCCGCGCCCTCGACCTCGAGCACGGGGCCCGTGCCGAGGCGCGCCGGGCCGCGCACCGAGGAGCCGTGCGCGAGGATCACCCGCTCCCCCGTCTGCACACCGGCGTCCCGGGCGAGGCCCACGGCCTCCAGCGCGCGGGTGCGCGACCGGTCGCCCCGCACCCCGCCCTCCACCGACACGCTGTCCTGCACGTTCGACTCCGGACCGATCCCGATCGCGCCGCGGCGGGCGTCGAGCTGCGCGAAGGGAGCCACGTAGACCCGCTCGGCCAGGGCCACGTCCTCGGCGTCCTCCACCTCGGCCGTGGGGTCGAGGAAGGCGGCGGTCTCGAGGCCGCCGTCACCGACCTCGCAGACGGGCAGGTGCTCCTCGGTCGGCGAGCAGCTCTCCTCGGCGGCGCCGGAGGCCGACGCCGCCGGCGGAGCGGCGAGCCCGGTGGTGGCGGCGAGCAGCAGGACCAGCGGGACGGCGCGGCGGCGCTGAGGGGTTCGGGGCACGACGACGACTGTGCCGTGGCCGGACCACCCCGTCCAGCCCAGTTGGTCACGGTCCGTCCCGGTCTGTCACCGGGGTCGGCGGCGCGGCCGGGTGGGCGTCCGGGCCGGCCGCTAGCGTGCCCGCGCATGACGACCAGCGACCTCAGCGCCCCGGGCGCCGACCCCTCCGCCATCGCCGCCGAGGCCGCCGCCGTGCTCGCCGAGCGCACCGGCGCCGCCCGGCACGAGGTGGCCCTGGTGCTCGGCTCGGGGTGGCAGGTGACCGCCGACCTCGTGGGCGAGACCGTGGCCGAGGTGCCCGTCACCGACCTGCCCGGGTTCGTGGCGGCCGCCGCCCTCGGCCACGTGGGGGTGGTGCGCTCCGTGCGGGTGGACGTGCCGGGCCGCGACGAGGAGGTGCGCGCGCTGGTCTTCGCCAGCCGCACCCACCTCTACGAGGGCCGCGGGGTGCGCCCGGTGGTGCACGCGGTGCGCACGGCCGCCGCGGCGGGGGCGCGGACGCTGGTGCTGACCAACGGCTGCGGCGGCCTCGACCCCGACACCCCGCCCGGCACGCCGGTGCTGATCAGCGACCACATCAACCTCACGGCGACCTCGCCCCTGGAGGGCGCGACCTTCGTCGACCTCACCGACCTGTACTCCTCGCGGCTGCGGGCCCTGGCGCACGAGGCCGCGCAGGCCCACGGCGGGCTGGGCGAGGGCGTCTACGTGCAGTTCCGCGGCCCGCACTACGAGACCCCGGCCGAGGTGACGATGGCCGGCCGCCTCGGCGGCGACCTGGTGGGGATGTCGACGGCCCTGGAGGCCATCGCCGCCCGCCACGCGGGCCTGGAGGTGCTGGGCCTCTCCCTGGTCACGAACCTGGCGGCGGGCGTGAGCCCCACCCCGCTCGACCCGCAGGAGGTGGTCGACGCCGGGCGGGCGGCGGGGCCGCGGATCGGGGCCCTGCTGGCCGACGTCGTCCGCCGGGTGCTCGCGGAGCGCTGAGCCGGGCGGCGGCCGGGCCGCGGGCGGCTGGGTAGCGTGCTCCGGTGCCCCAGCCCCCCGCCGA
>CADCUY010000099.1 GCA_902806005.1 uncultured Quadrisphaera sp.
GGGGTCGTCGACGATCGGCGCGAGCACGCCGTCGAAGTCCAGGGCCACCAGCACGCTGGGCAGCGCCGCGAACGCGCGCAGCGCGGCGTCCAGGCCGGTGGTCACCGCACCAGCTCGGCCGCGCCGACCGCGTCGGCCGCGCGGTCGGCGGCGAGGGCGGTCCGCTCGGCCCCGGCCGCGGGCTCCACCGCGACCGGGGAGCCGCCGTCGGTGAGCTGCTCGAGGGAGCGCAGGAACTCGGAGGCCCACCGGGTGACGTCGTGCTCGAGCACCCGGCGGCGCAGCGCGCGCATCCGGCGCGCCTGCTCCTTCTCGCCCATCGCCAGCGCCTGGAGGATCAGCTCCTTGAGCCGGTTGATGTCGTGCGGGTTCACCAGCAGCGCCTGGGTGAGCTCGTCGGCCGCGCCGGTGAACTCGCTGAGCACCAGCACCCCCCGCTCGTCGTGCCGCGAGGCGACGTACTCCTTGGCCACGAGGTTCATCCCGTCGCGCAGGGCGGTGACGAGCATGACGTCGGCCGCGCGGTACAGCGCGGCCATCTCCTCGCGCGGCTGGCTGTGGTGCAGGTACTGCACGGCGGGGCGCCCGATGGTGCCGTGGTCGCCGTTGATGCGCCCCACGGTCAGCTCGATCTCGTCGCGCAGGGCCCGGTAGCTGGCCACCCGCTCGCGGCTCGGCGTCGCCACCTGCACGAGCACCGTGTCCTCGGGGTCGACCGCGCCGTCGGCCAGCAGCTCCCCGTAGGCCTTGAGCCGGTGCGTGATGCCCTTGGTGTAGTCGAGCCGGTCGACCCCGAGCAGCACCTTGCGCGGCGCCCCGAGCTCGAAGCGCACCTCCGCGACCCGGCCCTCGGTGCGCTCGGTGCGGGCCAGGGCGTCGAAGCTGCCCGAGTCGATCGAGATCGGGAACGCCGTCGCCCGCACCCGGCGGCCGCCGGTCACCAGCTCCTGGCGCCGGCTGGCCAGGCCCCGGGCGCGGCGGCACGCGCGCAGGAAGTTGTTCGCGTCCGACATCCGCTGGAAGCCGACCAGGTCGGCGCCGAGCAGCCCGTCGAGCACCTGGCCGCGCCAGGGCAGCTGCGCGAAGAGCTCGTAGGGCGGGAACGGGATGTGGTTGAAGAAGCCGATCCGCAGGTCGGGGCGGCGCTCGCGGAGCATCGCGGGCACCAGCTGCAGCTGGTAGTCCTGCACCCACACCGTCGCGCCCTCGGCGGCCTGCGCGGCGGTGGCCTGCGCGAACCGCCGGTTGACCGCGACGTAGGCGTCCCACCAGTCGCGGTGGAACTCCGGGGCGGCGATCACGTCGTGGTAGAGCGGCCACAGCGTGCCGTTGGAGAAGCCCTCGTAGTACTCCTCCACCTCGGCGCTGCTCAGCGGCACGGGCACCAGGTGCACCCCGCCCTCGTCGAAGGGCGCCGCCGTGTCCCCGCCCTCGCCGCCGGTCTCGTCGGTGTCGCCCGACCAGCCCACCCAGGCGCCGTCGGCGGCGCGCATCACCGGCTCCATCGCCGTGACCAGCCCGCCGGGGGAGGTCCGCCAGCTCACCGACCCGTCGGGTGCGACCACCCGGTCGACCGGCAGCCGGTTGGCCACCACGACGAAGTCGTACTCGCCTGCCCGCACTCGTGCGTCCCCTCGTCGTCGGCCCGCTCGTGCGCCTGCGGTCGCTGTCGGGCCCGCTGTGCGGCCAGGCTACGCACTCCGGGGGATCCGGCAGGACCGGCGGGTCCTCCTGCAGGAGGTCGTCGGCCGCGCGCCGCCGTGCTTCCATGGCCCGGTGCAGGTGGGCCCCGCCGCGTCGAGCCCCGCCGCGGGGCCGCTGTGAGCCCGCGGCGCCTCGGGCCGTACCGCCTGGTGCACCAGGTGGGCGGGGGCGGCATGGGCGTGGTCCACCTGGCCCTGGACGAGCAGGGGCGCGCGGTGGCCGTCAAGGTGCTGCGCCCCCACCTGGCCGCCGACCCCCAGGCCCGGGCCCGCCTGGCCCGCGAGGCCGACACCCTGCGCCTGGTGCGCTCGCCGCGGGTGGCCGAGGTGCTCGACACCGACCCCGACGCCGAGCCGCCCTACATCGTCACCGAGTACGTCGCCGCACCGCCGCTGGACGAGCACGTGGCCGACGTCGGGCCCCTGCGCGGCCGCGACCTGGTGCGCCTGGGCCTGGGGCTGGGCGAGGCCCTGTCGGCCATCCACCGCGCCGGCGTCGTGCACCGCGACCTCAAGCCCGCGAACGTGCTCGTCGACGAGGGCGAGCCGGTGGTGATCGACTTCGGGATCGCCCAGATCACCGACGACGTGCGGCTCACCTCCACCGGCCTGGTGATGGGCACGCCCGGGTACCTCTCGCCGGAGGTCATCGACGGGGCGCCGGTCTCGGTGGTCGGCGACTGGTGGGGCTGGGCCGCGACCATGGTCTTCGCCGCCACCGGCCGGCCGCCGTTCGGCACCGGACCGCTGGACGCCGTGCTCACTCGGGTGCACCGGGGCGCCCCGGACGTCGCGGGGGTGCCCGAGCCCTTCGCCGGGCTGCTCGTCGCCGCGCTGGCGCCCGACGCCGCCGGCCGGCCGGCGCCGCGGGCCCTGCGCGAGGAGCTGCAGGCCGAGATCGGAAGAGC
>CADCUY010000100.1 GCA_902806005.1 uncultured Quadrisphaera sp.
CCCGGCGCGGCACCGACCTCCAGCCCCGAGCCGGCGCCCGCCCCGTACACCGGCACCCCGCACCCCGGCCCCGCCGAGGCGCCGAGGCCGTCCGCGAGCGCCCCCGCCCCCTACACCGGCACGCGCATGGACCAGCTCCCCCCGCTGGGCCCCCCGGGCCAGAGCGGCTACGGCCAGAGCAGCTACGGCCAGGGCGGCTACGCCGGCACCCCCGCCCGCGAGCGCGGCGGCGACCCCGGCTCGGGCACGGCTCCCGTCTCCACCATCGTGCTGCTGGTCACCAGCGGCATCGTGCTGCTGGTCACCCTGGCCAGCGTGGTCGGCGTCGTCTTCGCCGCACCCGTGGTGCTGGCCGTCGTCGCGCTGACCCGCGCGTCCTCCGACCCGGCCAGCGCCCGCCGGCTCACCCGCATCGGGTGGTGGATCTTCGCCGGGCTGCTCGTGCTGGGCCTCGTGCTGATCGTCACGCTGATCGCCCTGGCCGTGGCCTTCGCCGACTTCTCCACCGGCGGCGGCTTCGGCGGGAACGACCCCTTCGCCACCACGGCGGCCCTGGGCGCGCTCGCGGGCGCCGGCCGGTGAGCGGCGCGCCCGGCGGCCCGCTGATCGTCCAGTCCGACAAGACCCTGCTGCTCGAGGTCGACCACCCCGACTCCCCCGCCGCGCGCAAGGCGATCGCCCCGTTCGCGGAGCTCGAGCGCGCCCCCGAGCACGTGCACACCTACCGGGTGACCCCGCTCGGCCTGTGGAACGCGCGCGCCGCCGGCCACGACGCGGAGCAGGTCGTCGACGCGCTCCTGGAGCACTCGCGCTACCCCGTGCCGCACGCGCTGCTGGTCGACGTCGCCGAGACGATGGACCGCTACGGGCGCCTGCAGCTGCGCAAGGACCCCGCCCACGGCCTGGTGCTGCACGCCCTCGACGTGCCGGTGCTCGAGGAGGTGCTGCGCAGCCGCAAGGTCGCGCCGCTCGTGGGTGCGCGGCTGGACGCCGAGAGCGTCGTCGTCCACCCCTCGGAGCGCGGCACCCTCAAGCAGGTGCTGCTGAAGCTGGGCTGGCCGGCCGAGGACCTGGCCGGGTACGTCGACGGCGAGGCGCACCCGATCGAGCTGGACGAGACCGGCTGGGCGATGCGGCCCTACCAGGCGGAGGCGGTCGACGGGTTCTGGGACGGCGGCTCCGGCGTCGTCGTCCTGCCCTGCGGCGCCGGCAAGACCATCGTCGGCGCCGGTGCCATGGCCCGGGCGAAGGCCACCACGCTGATCCTGGTCACCAACACCGTCAGCGCCCGGCAGTGGCGCGACGAGCTGCTCAAGCGCACGTCGCTGACCGAGGACGAGATCGGCGAGTACTCGGGCTCCCGCAAGGAGGTGCGCCCGGTGACCATCGCGACCTACCAGGTGGTCACCACCAAGCGGAAGGGCGCCTACACCCACCTCGAGCTGTTCGACGCCCGCGACTGGGGCCTGATCCTCTACGACGAGGTGCACCTGCTGCCGGCCCCGATCTTCCGGATGACCGCCGACCTGCAGGCGCGGCGCCGGCTCGGGCTGACGGCGACCCTCGTGCGCGAGGACGGCCGCGAGGGCGAGGTCTTCTCGCTGATCGGCCCCAAGCGCTACGACGCGCCGTGGAAGGACATCGAGGCGCAGGGCTGGATCGCGCCCGCCGACTGCGTGGAGGTGCGCGTCACGCTGCCGGACGGCGAGCGGCTGGCCTACGCCACCGCGGAGCCGGAGGAGCGCTACCGGCTGTGCTCGACGTCGGCGAGCAAGTCGCGGGTGGTCGAGCGCCTGGTCGCCGGGCACGCCGACCAGCAGGTGCTGGTGATCGGCCAGTACCTCGACCAGCTCGCCGACCTCAGCGCCCGCCTGGACGCCCCGGTCATCACCGGGGAGACGACGGTCAAGGAGCGGCAGCGGCTGTTCGAGGCCTTCCGCTCCGGCCAGGTGCCGGTGCTCGTGGTCTCCAAGGTGGCGAACTTCTCGATCGACCTGCCCGAGGCGTCGGTGGCGATCCAGGTCTCCGGCTCGTTCGGCTCCCGGCAGGAGGAGGCGCAGCGCCTGGGCCGGGTGCTGCGGCCGAAGGCCGACGGGCGCACGGCGCGGTTCTACACGGTGGTGGCCCGCGACACCCTCGACCAGGACTTCGCGGCGCACCGCCAGCGGTTCCTCGCCGAGCAGGGGTACGCGTACCGGATCGTCGACGCGGACGACGTCGCGGCGGGCACCGCGGGGCTCTAGGGCGCCGCCCGCCGGCCGAGGTGCAGCTCCCGCAGCGCGAGGAACAGCGGGAAGGTGAAGGCCAGCGCCACGGCGAAGGTCAGCGGCACCAGCGCCAGGTGCACCCACCGCCAGCGCAGCCGGGCGCCCTCGCGCACGAAGAGGACGCAGGCGGCGACGGCCGCGACGATGACGTCGACGGCGGCGGAGGAGCTGGCGGGGTTGGCGAACCACGCCTCCAGGTAGGTCAGGTCGCTGCCGCTGGCCGCGAAGGCGAGGTTGTACGACCAGGTGCCCACCAGGCCGACCACCGCGAGGACGGCGTAGAGCGCGGCGGCCACCCGGCCGCGGCGGGCCGTGGCGGCGCGCGGGCGGTCGGGCGCGG
>CADCUY010000101.1 GCA_902806005.1 uncultured Quadrisphaera sp.
TCCGAGAGCCGCCGCGCGCGCTCGGCCCCGTGCCACGCGGCCAGCGGCAGGTCGCCGTCGACCACGAGGGTGCGCTCGGGGTCGAGGCGCCCGGGCAGCGCCAGCTCCACCCAGGCGCGCTCCTCCTCGGTGGAGAGCACCACCCCGTCGGCGAGGGTCAGCAGCTCGGCCAGCTGCGGCCAGGTGCCCGAGCGCAGGCACCCCTGCGGCGACTCCTTGAGGTGGAAGACCACCGGCACCCGCCGACCGCGCTGCGCGGCCAGGCCCGTGAGCACCTCGTGCACGAACGGCACCGCGCGCCAGCTCAGCAGCCCGTAGACCACGTCGGGGCGCAGCGCCGCCACCGCCGGCCGCCAGTCGGCGGCGGTGGACGGCCGCACCTCGCGCACGTGCCCGAAGGGCACCGGCCCGACGCCGCTGTCGCCCAGGCCGTCCGGCGTCCACAGCCCGTGCAGCTCGTGCCCGCGCTGCGCCAGGGCCACCACCCGCTCGGGGTTGAAGCCGAGGTCGCCGACGAGCAGCACCCGCAGCCCGTCGGCGGAGCGCGGCAGGCGCCGCTCGCGCAGGCCCGCGTAGAGCGCCACCTCGTCGACCTCACCGGAGTCGCTCGAGGCGAACCGCAGCGGCTCGGCGACGCGGTAGCGGCGGCGGAAGACGTTCAGCCCCCCGTCGTGCCGCTCGCGCACGGCCCGCGAGCGCTGGCCGGGGTGCTGGGTCCACACGGCGGTGGCCCGCCCGGTGCGCGCCCGCTCCCCCGGCAGCCGGCCCCAGAGCATCCGGTCGAGGTCGTCGGTCTCGACCACGGCGCGCGGCAGCCACCGCTCGCGCGTGCGCCGGTGCAGCACCTGCGCGAGCTGGGGGTGCGCCGGGACGCCGGGGGGCGGGTCGGCGAGGTCGGCGACGGCCAGGAGCGCGGACGGCGCGGCGTCCAGGGCCGCCACCAGCGAGGCCAGGTGGCCGGGCAGCCACACGTCGTCGCTGGGCAGGTAGGCCAGCAGCGGCGCGGCGGCGGCGTCGACGCCGGCCTGCAGCGCCGCCCCGAGCCCGCCGTTGCGGGGCAGGCGCAGCGCGCGCACCCGCGGGTCGGCGAGGAACGGGGCGAGCGCGGCCTCCGTGGCCCCGCCGTCGTCGGAGCCGTCGTCGACCACGACGACCTCGAGGTCGGCCAGGGTCTGGGCCAGGGCGCTGGCCAGCGCGCGGGGCAGGAAGGCGGCCTGCTCGAAGGTCGGCACGACCACCGCGACCCGGGGGCCGCTCACGCGCGCGCGGCCAGCAGCTCGCGGGCCGCGGCCAGCACCCGCTCGGGCCCCACCCGGGTCGCGCAGCGGAAGTCGATCGGGCAGTCCAGGTGCGGGCACGGGCTGCACTCGACCTGCTCGCGCACCACCCGGTGGCGGGCGGCGTCCGGCGCCGCCCACCGGCTCGGGTCGCCGGAGAGGAAGACCACCACGCTGCGGACGGCGAGCGCCGAGGCCGCGTGGGCGGCGCCGGTGTCGTTGGTGACCAGCAGCGCGGCGGCGTCCAGCACCGCCGCGAACCCGCCGAACCCGGTGGCCCCGCACAGGTCCGCGACCCCCGGCCCGGCCCCGGTGACCAGCCCCGGCGGGAGCGCGGCGAGGACGGCGTCGACGACGGGGCGCTCGGCGGGCACCCCGGTCAGGGCCACCCGCCAGCCGTCGGCGGCCAGCGCCGCGGCCACGGCGGCGAACCGCTCCGCCGGCCAGCGCCGCGAGGAGCAGGTCGCGCCCGCGTGCAGCACGACGAAACGCCCCGGCACCAGCCCGGCGGCGGCCAGCGCCCGCGAGCCCTCGGCCCGGTCGGCGGCGCCGACCGGCAGCTCCAGGTGCCGCCCCGCGGCGGGCACCCCCAGGTGCGCGAGCAGGTGCAGGTGCCGGTCGACCTCGTGCAGGTGCGCCGGGTAGGGCACGTGGGTGGCGAGGTCGAGGGGCCCGGTGCGGTCCAGCGCCGTGGTGGCGAAGAAGCCCCCGGTGCGCCGGGCCCCCATGGCCGCGACCACCTCGTTCGCCGCGGGGTTCGCCCCGTAGGCCTGCAGCGCGACGTCGAAGCGCCGGGACCGGACGCCCCGCACCCAACCCGCCCAGGCCTCGACCTGCGGTGCGCGCTCGGGGATGCCCGGGTAGCCGGGGAAGTCGACCAGCTCGTCCACGTGCGGGGCCAGCCGCTCGACCACGGGCGCCATCTCGGCCCAGGTCACCAGGGCCACGCTGACGTCGGGCCGGGCCGCCTTGAGCGCCCGCAGCGCGGGGGCGGTGCACAGCAGGTCGCCCATGCCGGTGCGCAGGCGCACCACGGCCACCGAGCGCACCGAGGGGTCCAGCAGCAGGCCGCCCGGGACGGGGCTCACGCCTGGACGCCGCCGCTGCCGGGGCCGGCGCCGGGCAGCTCGTCGCCGACCTCCACCACCTCGAGCCCCTCCGGCGCCGGGACGGTCCCGGCCCGCTCCGCGACGGCGGCGCGGTAGACCCCCAGCACGCGCTGCGCCAGCACGGGCCAGGAGTACCCGGCCGCGACGGCCCGCGCCCCGGCGGCGAGCCGCGCCCGGCGCACCGGGTCGGCGAGCAGCCCGTCGAGGGCGGCGGCGAG
>CADCUY010000102.1 GCA_902806005.1 uncultured Quadrisphaera sp.
TGCGGCGGAGGGTCGGCAGCGCCACCCGCAGCAGGGGGCACCGGCTGGACGCCGAGTTCCAGCGAGGTCGGACGGCGGTCACCCACGTGTGCTCCTCAGGCTCGGACCTCCCGGTGAGGCCACCAGCAGCATGACGCCGTCCAGTGCGGTGGTCGGCAGGCCGCACCGCAGCTCGCGCGCGTCCGCGTCGCTCACCCACGGATCGCGCGCCGACGGACGACCGTCCCTGACCGCAGGCTGCCGTCGGGCCGCCCGTCGCAGCCATCGACGGCTCGTCGAGAGAGCCCCTGCCGGCGACCAGGTCCTCGGGTGACCCGGCCCGGGGCGCGCCGAGGTCGCGGGCTCAGGGCCTGGTCTCGTACCGGGTCAGGAGCACGCCGCCGGGGAACGTCCGGGTCTCCACCAGGTCCAGGCTCACCCAGTCGTCCAGGGCCGTGAAGAACGGCGTGCCGCTGCCCACCAGCACCGGGTGGGTGACGAGCGCGTACTCGTCGACCAGCCCGGCCCGCACGGCCGTCGCGGCGAGGGTGGCACCGACGACGTCCAGGGGGCCGCCGTCCTCGGCCTTGAGCCGGGTGATCTCGGTGACCGCGTCGCCGGTGACCAGGCGGGCGTTCCCCTCGACCGTGCTCATCGTGGAGGAGAACACCACCTTCGCCACGGCCCGCCAGCGGTGGGCGTACTCGATCTGCGCCGGCGTGGCGCCGGGCTGCTGGTCGGCGGTCGGCCAGTGGGCGCTCATCGCCTCCCACACCTTGCGCCCGTACAGCGCCAGGCCCGTCGACCCCACCCGGTCGGACCACCACTGGAACAGCTCGTCGCTCGGCACGCCCCAGCCGAGGTCGTCGCCGGGCGCGGCGACGTAGCCGTCCAGGCTCACGTTCATGCCGAAGGTCAGTCTCCGCACGGCGCCAGCCTCTCGTGCGCCGGTCCTCGGCGTACAGAGCGAGCCGGCGCGCAGCCGACGACACCCGCGGAATACACCGAGACTCGGCGACGCTCGGCAGGCAGTTAGTTGAACATTCATCCAGATGGAGGTAGCGGGATGGTCACCACGCAGAGCTCGCCGAACCTGCTGTGGGCCCGGGCGCACGGTCTCTTCGACGCCGGCGAGTTCGACGCAGCGGCCTCGCTCCTCGCCGAGCTGGCCTCGGAGGTCACCGAGCCCGCCACCGCCACCGACGCCCGCACCGTGCGACTGCTGCTGGCCCGCGCCTACTACCACTCCGCCCAGCTGCACCGCGCCGAGGCGGAGACGCGGGCGGTGCTCGCCGCCGACCCCGCCGACGCCTACGCCTGGCTGCTCCTCGGGCGGACCCTGGAGCGCCAGGGCCGGCACGCCGACGCGGGCGGGCCGCTGCGGATGGCCGCAGCCATGGGCGTGGACCGATGAGCACGATCGACCAGGGAGGCCTTCCGATGGAGATCGGGATCGACAACTTCGTGGCGGCCGACCCGAGCGTCGAGCCGGCTCAGCAGCTGCAGGACGTGCTCGCCCAGATCGCGCGGGCCGACAGCGCGGGCGTGCACTCGTTCGGCATCGGGGAGCACCACCGGGAGGGCTTCCTCGACTCGGCGCCGGTCACGATCCTGGCCGCGGCGGCGGCGATCACCGAACGGATCAGGCTGCGCAGCGCGGTCACGGTGCTCAGCGCCGACGACCCGGTGCGGATCTTCGAGAGCTACGCCACGCTCGACCTGATCTCCCGGGGCCGCGCGGAGCTCGTGGTCGGCCGCGGGTCGTTCACCGAGGCCTTCCCGCTGTTCGGCCTGGACCTGGCCGACTACGACGCGCTGTTCACGGAGAAGCTCGACCTGCTCCTGGAGCTGCGCGGGAACGCGCACCCGCACTGGTCGGGCCGCCACCGCGCGGCGCTGACCGGTCAGGGAGTGTTCCCCCGTCCGCACCAGGCGGTGCTGCCGATCTGGCTCGGCGTCGGCGGCACGCCGGCCTCGTTCGTCCGGGCCGGCGTGCTCGGGCTCCCGCTGATGGTGGCGATCATCGGTGGCGCCCCGCGCCGCTTCCGGTCGTTGATCGACCTGTACCGGGAGGCCGGACGACGGGCCGGTCACCCGGCGGAGCAGCTCAAGGTCGGCGTCCACGTCATCGGCTTCGTCGGCGACACCGACGAGCAGGCGGCCGAGGACTTCTACCCCGGCTACGCGGAGATGTTCACCAGGATCGGGCGCGAGCGCGGCTTCGCGCCCGTGACCCGGGCCGGCTACGACGCGCAGCGGGGACCGGACGGGCCGTTCCTGATCGGCGCTCCCGGGACGGTCGCGAGCCGCGCCCGGGGCATCTCCGACGAGCTCGGGGGCGTCTCCCGCCTCACCGTGCAGATGACCAACGGGAGGATGCCGCACGAGAAGATGCTCCGGAGCATCGAGCTGCTCGGCACCGAGGTGGTCCCGCTGGTCGACGGCGCCGCGGCGAGCTGACCCTCGGCAGGAGGAGCTGCACCGTCACAGGCCGACGGGCAGCTCCTCCTGGCACGGTGGCTCGTCAGCCTGTGCCGCCGTGCCGCGGCGCTGGCCCGGCGACACCGCGCGCCCGGCGCGCGGTGCGGTGGCGGGCAGGCTGATCGACGCGCGCACCGCCG
>CADCUY010000103.1 GCA_902806005.1 uncultured Quadrisphaera sp.
CCCGTGCTGCTCGGCGTGCTGGCCGCCCTGACCGCGGCGGTCGCCTTCGGCGTCGCGGCGCTGGCCGACGCCGCGGCCGCCCGCCGCGAGGCCGCCCGCTCCGGGCTCGACCCGCGGCTGCTGCTGCGGCTGCTGCGCCGGCCCGCGTTCGCCGCGGCGCTGGCGCTGAACCTGGCCGGCTTCGTGCTGCACCTGGTGGCGCTGCGGCTGCTGCCGCTGTTCCTGGCCCAGACCATCGTCGCCGCGAGCGTCGCGGTGACGGCGGTGCTCGGCGCCCGGCTGCTGCACAGCCACCTGGCCCGGCACGAGCTGGTGGCGGTGCTCGGGCTCACCGCGGGCCTGGCGCTGCTCACCGCGACCGCCGCCGAGACCGGCAGCGCCCCCGTCGACGCCGGCACGCGCGTGCTCCTGCTCCTCGCCGTCGTGGGCGTCGCCGGGGTGGGCGGGCTGGTCGAGCGGGTGCCCGGGCGCGCCGGGGCGAGCCTGCTGGGGCTGGTCGCCGGGCTGGGCTTCGCGGTCGTCGCCGTCGCGGCCCGGGTGATCCCGAGCCTCTCGCCGCTGGCGCTGCTCACCGACCCGGCGGCGTACGCCCTGGCCGGGGCGGGCGCCGTCGCCACGCTGCTCTACACGACCGCGCTGCAGCGCGCGTCGGTGCTGACCTCCACCGCGACCATGGTGCTCGGGCAGACCGTCGGGCCGGCCGCCGTCGGCGTGCTCGCCCTGGGCGACGCGGTGCGCGACGGCACCGTGCCGCTGGCCGCGGTCGGGCTCGTGCTCGCCGTGGGCGGAGCGGTGGCCCTGGCCCGGTTCGACCCGACCGCGCTGGCCGCCGAACGGGCCGCAGGGTCCTGACGCCGCGCGTCAGGCGGGCGTGCCGCCGTCCACCGCCGGCGCCCCCACCGCGGGGCTGGCGTGCTCGGGCAGCACCCCGGTCAGCGAGCGCTGGCGCAGGAGGTAGTAGGCCAGGCCGACCAGCGCGATGCCGCCGACGAAGACGAAGGCGCCCCACTGCAGGTACCAGTGCTGCGGGCCGGTGGCGTTGTAGACCTCCGCGCGCGGCCACGCCAGGTTCAGGGCCATCGCCGCGCCCCAGACCACGGCGGCGATGTTCACCGGCAGGCCCCAGCGGCCCAGCGAGAACCCGCTCGGCCGGGCCTCGCCCGGCCACCGCCCGCGCAGCCGCGCGAGGAGCATCGGCACGGTGACCAGCAGGTAGGCCAGGTAGATCATCACCACGGCGATGCTGGTGACGACGGTGAAGATCTGCGGCTGGCGGATGTTCACGAGCAGGATCGCGATGGCCCCCGCGCCGACCAGCACCGAGGCGGTCACCGGGGTCTTGAACCGCGGGTGCACCCGGGCGATGCGGCGGCTGGCGGGCAGGTTGTTGTCGCGGGCCATGGCGAACATCAGCCGGATCGCCGCGGTGTGCACCGCGAGGGCGCAGACGGTGACGGCGACCGCGATGCCCACGAGGAACACCCGGCCGAGGCCCCCGCCGAGGGCCTGGAGCACGACGTACTGGAGGCCGCCGGTGCCCGAGCCGACCTGCGGGTCGCGCAGGTCGCGCACCGCCATGACGCCGAAGAGCAGGATCAGCCCGCCGAGCGCGAACGAGGCGACCAGCGCGCGCAGGATCGCCTTCGGGGCGGTGCGCTGCGGGTCGCGGGTCTCCTCGCCGAGGGAGCTGGCGGTGTCGAAGCCGTACATCACGTACCCCGAGGCCAGCGAGGCGACGAGGAAGGCCCCGAGGAAGCCCAGCTCCCGTCCCTGGCCGGCGCCGTTGGTCTCCAGCACCACGTCGGGCCCGCGCACGGCGGCGAAGGCCAGCAGCACCACGAGCACCACGGCGGCGACGAGCTCGACGGCGACGCCGGAGCTGTTGATCCGCGACATCAGCTTCACCCCGTAGGCGTTGACCACGGTCGCGAAGATCACCAGGGCGCTGCCGAGGATGACGGCGTTGACGGCGAAGTCGTAGGGGCCGGTGCCGTCGCCGGCGATCTGGAAGCCCGACCAGATCTGCGGCAGGGTGATCTGGTAGGCCAGCACGACGGCGGCCAGGGTGACCACCGAGGCGGCGAGCATGATCCAGCCGGCCATCCAGGACGTCGTGGGGCTGCCGAGCTTCTTGGCCCAGTTGTAGACCGAGCCGGCCACCGGGTAGCGGGCGGCGAGCTCGGCGAAGCACAGGGCGACCATGAGCTGGCCGACGAAGACGATGGGCCACGACAGCACGTAGGCCGGGCCGGCGGCGCCGTAGCCGACGTAGAAGAGCTGGAACGTGCCGGTGAGGATCGAGATGTAGCTGACCCCGGCGGCGAAGCTGGCGAACCGGCCGAGCGTGCGGTCGAGGGTCTGGGTGTAGCCGAACTCGGCCAGGGCGTCGCGGTCGGTGGACGTCGAGGTCACCGGGCTCCTCGTCGTCGGGGGTGGGTGCTCGGGCGGGGCTCGGCGATCGTAGGGGTCCACGGGGTGCGGCGGCTCGCCGAGCGTCGGGTCGGCTCAGGCGCCCGGGGCGCGGAGGTGCAGGGTGCCGTCGACGATCACGCCGGGACGGCGGCCGGCGCGCAGCCCGTGCGGCAGGCGCCCGCTGAGG
>CADCUY010000104.1 GCA_902806005.1 uncultured Quadrisphaera sp.
TGCACCTCGTCCTCGTCGGCAGGGTAGACCACCACGTCAGGCACGCGGGGCAGGTCCCCGCCCCGCAGCCGCATCAGGTCGCGGATGCTCTTGCCGTAGGTGTGGACGACGCGGTCCTCGTCCTCGCTCACCAGGTTCTCCTCGCCGACGACGCCGCGCAGCTCCGCGAGCAGCTCGTCGCCGATCATCGGGGCGGGGATGTCGAGGTCGGAGAGCTGGACCTGCCGGCCCGGCGGGGTGTCGAGGTCGAGGTCGATGATCTCCTGCACGAAGGGCCGCAGCGCGGGCTTGTCCTCGTGGTGGAAGCTGACGCCCTCGACGCCCCAGCCGTACCACTTCATGTGCTGAACGGCAGGCATGGCCGCACTCCTTCTCGTCGTCCGGGGGTGGTCCCGGTGCTGCCTTCCGGCTGCGCCGACGTCGGTCGGCGTGGGTCGGTCAGGCGTGGTCGTCCCGATAGGTGGTGGTGTAGTCGTACAGGCCCCGCACTTCCTTGGCGATCCGCTCGGAGAACTGGGCGACCTTCTCGCCCTCCTCGGGACGCAGCGGCTCACCGAAGGTGACGTACACCGGCGGACGGCCGCGGTCGGGCCAGTTCCTGCCGTGCGGCATGGCCTCGGAGGCCCCCACGATGGCCACCGGCAGACAGGGTACGTCGCGGCTGATGCAGAGCGCGGCGGCTCCGGGCTTGAAGGAGCCCATCTCACCGGTGCGCGAGCGGGTGCCCTCGGGGAACAGCAGCAGGGGCACGCCGTCGTCGAGCAGGCTGGTGGCCAGGCCCTTGCGACCGCGCAGGCCCGTGCGGTCGACGGGGAAGGCGTTGAAGAAGAGCGAGGTGAGGCCCTTGCGCCACCAGACGTCGAAGAAGTAGTCGGCGGCGGCCCCCGCGGCGACGTAGCGCGACAGCTTGCGGGGCAGGGCGGTGATGATGAGCGGGGCGTCGAGGTGGGAGCTGTGGTTCGAGACCACGACGTACGGCCCCGTGAAGCCCTCGAGGTTCTCCTGGCCCAGCACCGTGACGGTGGTCATCCGCCAGATCGCGGGCTTGAGGATCAGCCGCTGCGCGACGAACCGCGCCCCGGCGTGCACGGGGGAGGTGTAACGGCTGCGGGTGGACACGTCGCCACAGTATCCGAACCGTCAGACGGTCTTCACCCCGTCGGCACCGCGGCGACGCGCGTCGTTCCCGGGCGGCCGGGCGCCGCGTCAGTGCCGGCTGGAGGACAGGGCGCGGGAGGCGCGCCGCACCAGCGGCCGCGGGGCGAGCCGGGCGGCGAGCATCAGCACCTGGTAGCGGCGGGACGGGATGGAGATCACCTTGCCGGCCGCCACGTCGCGGAGGCCCTGCGCCACCAGGGAGTCGGCGTCCAGCCACATCCAGGACGGGATCGAGCCGGTGCCGATGTCGGCGCGCTCGTGGAACTCGGTGCGCACCCAGCCGGGGCAGAGCACGGTGGCGGTGACGCCGGTGCCGACGAGCTCGTTGGCCAGGCTCTCGGTGTAGACGCCGACGAAGGACTTCAGCGCCGAGTAGCCGCCCATGGTGACGTAGCCGGCGGTGCTGCCGACGTTGACCACGGCGCCGTGGCCGCGGGCCGTCATCGCCCGGGCCGCCGCCGCCGACAGCACCATCACCGCGTGCACCATGACGTCGAAGCCGTGCTCGAAGGCCGACAGGTCCTCGGCGACGAGCCGCTGCCGGATGCCGAACCCGGCGTTGTTCACCAGCAGGTCGACGGGCCGGCCGGCGTCGGAGAGCCGGGCCGCGACCCGGTCGACGTCCGCGCGGACGGCCAGGTCGGCGGGCAGCACCTCGACCTCGACGTGGTGCAGCTCCCGCAGCTCGGCGGCCGTCGCCTCCAGGCGGGCGGCGTCGCGGGCGACGAGGACGAGGTCGTCGCCCCGGGCCGCCAGGGCCCGGACGAACGCCGCCCCGATCCCCGAGGTGCCGCCCGTCACCAGTGCTGTCGCCATGCGCTCCACCCTAGGGCTCGCCCGGTGGCCGTCCTGCTGACTGGGCTCGCGAGGGTCGATCCGCACCCCGGGCACGAGTGCGCGAAGGGACACCACCGGCGCCGGGCGTGGATGGGCCTGGCGGGAGCCCGCGCACACGAGGCGTCGTCCAGCGTGAACCGCGCGCGGGCGGATGGTTGCCCGGCGCCGGTGGCGTCCCGCAGCACCCGGCCCCGACCACGGCGCCCGCACGCCAGGGCCTTCGACGGGCTCAGGCCGCGGGGCAGCTCAGCCGTCGCTGCCGTCCAGCAGGGCGACGGTCTGCCGGGCGATCTCCAGCTCCTCGTTGGTCGGCACCACCGCGACGGTCACCGGGGAGCCGTCGGGGGAGATGACGCGGGCCTCGCGGCTGCGGGCCTCGTTGCGCTCCGGGTCGACGGCGAGCCCGAGGCCGCCGAGGCCGTCGACGACGGCGGCGCGCAGGGCCGCGTCGTTCTCGCCCACCCCGGCGGTGAAGGTCAGCACGTCGAGCCGGCCGAGCTGGACGAGGTAGGCGCCCATGTAGTGCTTGAGCCGGTGGACGTAGACGTCGAACGCCAGGGCGGCGTGCTCGTCGCCGGCGGCGCGGCGCTCCTGCAGCTGG
>CADCUY010000105.1 GCA_902806005.1 uncultured Quadrisphaera sp.
GTGCGGTCGCCCGCTCAGCGCCCGCCGGGCTCGCGTCGAGCAGCACCGCGAGCATCTCCTCCTCGCGGCCGGCGCGGTAGCGCCGCGGGTAGAGGCGCAGCAGCCGCCGGTAGGAGTGCTCGAGCCCGCTCACGGGTGCAGCCCGGCGGCGCGGAGCCGGCGCAGCGCCGTCTCGGCCTGGCGCCGCTGGCGGGCGGCGTCGGCGGCCAGGCGCGTGGCCCCGAGGGCGGTGAGCCGGTAGTAGCGGCGCAGCCGGGAGTCGACGACCTCCTCGCGGTCCACCTCGAGCAGGCCCTGGGCGTTGAGCCGGTCCAGCGCCCCGTAGAGGCTGCCCACGCGCAGCACCACCTCGCCGCCGGACAGCTCCGCCACCGCCGACAGCAGCGCGTACCCGTGCTGCGGGCCGCCGGCCAGGGCGCTGAGCAGCAGCAGCGAGGGTTCCTGCAGGCGACTCGGGCTCACACGGGCAGGATACTCAGGTCAGCGGAGCATGCCGTGCGGCCGGACATGCAGAAGTCCCGCCGACAGCCCCGGCGGGGGCCCTGAGAGGACTTCTGCATGCTGGGCTGCACGGCCAGCCCCGTCCGCCCGCCCGCGAGGCGTCGCCCGCCGCCCCCGGCCGGTCACCCTGCGCCCCCGCCTACCCTTGACGGGTGACCGATCCCGCCGCCTACCGCCCCCGGCCGGGCGAGGTGCCGGACAGCCCCGGGGTGTACCGGTTCCGCGACCCCAGCGGCCGGGTCGTCTACGTCGGCAAGGCCAAGAGCCTGCGCTCGCGGCTGGCCAGCTACTTCCAGGACCTCGCCGGCCTGCACCCGCGCACCCAGACGATGGTCACCACCGCCGCGTCGGTGGAGTGGACCGTGGTGGCCACCGAGGTCGAGGCCCTGCAGCTGGAGTACTCCTGGATCAAGGAGTTCGACCCGCGGTTCAACGTCAAGTACCGCGACGACAAGTCCTACCCCTACCTCGCCGTGACCATGGGCGAGGAGTTCCCCCGCGTGCAGGTGATGCGCGGCGCCAAGCGCAAGGGCACCCGCTACTTCGGCCCCTACACCCACGCCTGGGCGATCCGCGAGACCGTCGACCTCCTGCTGAGGGTCTTCCCGGTGCGCACCTGCTCGGCCGGGGTGTTCAAGCGCGCCGGCCAGGTGGGCCGCCCCTGCCTGCTCGGCTACATCGACAAGTGCTCCGCGCCGTGCGTCGGGCAGATCAGCCCCGAGGACCACCGGGCCCTCGCCGAGGACTTCGGCGACTTCATGGCCGGGTCGACGTCGAAGTTCATCCGCCGGGTCGAGGACGAGATGCGCGCCGCCTCCGCGGCGATGGACTTCGAGCGCGCCGCCCGGCTGCGCGACGACGCCGGGGCGCTGCGCCGCGCGCTGGAGAAGAGCGCCGTGGTGCTCCCCGACGCCACCGACGCCGACGTCTTCGGCCTCGCCGAGGACGAGCTGGAGGCCGCGGTCCAGGTCTTCCACGTGCGCGGCGGCCGCGTGCGCGGCCAGCGCGGCTGGGTGCTGGAGAAGGTCGACGACGTCTCCACCGCCGACCTCGTCGAGCGCCTCCTGCAGCAGGTGTACGGCGACTCCGGGTCGGCCGAGGACGGCGCGGGGGCGGTGCCCCGCGAGGTGCTGGTGCCCGCCGACCCCGCCGACCTGCCGCAGGTCACCGCCTGGCTGAGCGGCCTGCGCGGCTCACGGGTCGACGTCCGGGTGCCGCAGCGCGGCGACAAGCGCTCGCTGCTCGAGACCGTGGTCCGCAACGCCGAGGGCGCGCTGGCCCTGCACAAGACCCGGCGCAGCGGCGACCTCACCACGCGCAGCGTCGCGCTGCAGGAGATCCAGGAGGCCCTCGACCTGCCCGCGGCCCCGCTGCGGATCGAGTGCTACGACATCTCCAACCTCCAGGGCACGGAGGTGGTCGCCTCGATGGTCGTCTTCGAGGACGGCCTGCCCCGCAAGGCCGAGTACCGCCGGTTCGCCGTCCGCGGCCGCGAGGGCGACGGCGCCACCGACGACGTCGCCAGCATCCACGAGGTGATCACGCGGCGCTTCAAGCGGCAGGCGCGGGACGCCGAGATCGCCGCCGCGGGCTCGGCGGCGGGCCCCGGCGCGCGGGTCGACCTGACGACCGGGGAGGTGACCCCCGGCGCCGGGGACGGCGTGGCCCGCGGCATCGACCCCGACACCGGCCGCCCCCGCCGCTTCGCCTACCCCCCGAACCTCGTCGTGGTCGACGGCGGCGCCCCGCAGGTCGCGGCCGCGGCCCGGGCGATGGCCGAGCTCGGCATCACCGACGTCGCCCTGTGCGGCCTGGCCAAGCGGCTCGAGGAGGTGTGGGTGCCCGGCGAGGAGTTCCCCCTGGTGCTCCCGCGCACCTCCGAGGGGCTGTACCTGCTCCAGCGGGTGCGCGACGAGGCCCACCGCTTCGCGATCGCCTACCACCGCCAGAAGCGCTCGAAGTCGATGACGGTCAGCGCGCTGGACGGCGTGCCCGGCCTCGGCCCGGCGCGGCGGGCGGCGCTGCTGAAGGAGTTCGGCTCGCTGAAGAGGCTGCGCGCCGCCACCGCGGAGGAGGTCGCCGCCGTGCCCG